>CAIRHQ010000219.1 GCA_903878475.1 uncultured Bacteroidota bacterium
AGGTCAGGTATGCAGGCTCCGCAGAGAAATTGAAAACGCAATACAATTTTTTATCGTTATGTGTTCTTAAATAACCTGCCACATGAGTATTATGCAGAGGTAACCAGGTTAAATTTTTAAGATCGCTTACCATTTCCAGCTGCCTGCGGATACTAATTAAACGCTTTGTTCCTGAGAATAAACGTTCTTCAACAGTACCTTCTTCATCAATTCGGTTATTTTTTTTCCAGTCAATCACCGGCCGGTGCATCCAGCGGTTATCATAGGCTTTTCCCGTATCATTAAGATATGAATAATCATTGGTATATCCCAACTCATCGCCATAAAATAACATAGGAATGCCACCAATAAAAAAACTTTGCGCCTGCATCATCAGTATCTTTTTTATCGACAGATCAATTGCATAAGCATCGTTATGATCAATGGCCGTTTCCAGTCCGCATAAAGAAGCCAGCGATCCACTGATACGGGCATCCTGTGTTTTTGGATTTACTGCAAACAATGCTCCTCTGGCAGGTGTGCCTGCCTGTACGCCGGAATAATAATCTTTCAAAAATTTACGGTGTTCATAGGCATTGTAGCCTGCATGCTGTATCATGTAATCGTCATACCCCAAACCAATATCATCGTGACAACGCGTATAAGTGATCCATGATGTGCCATAAGGCTTTTGTAATATTTCGTGCTGAGCTGCCAACATTACTCTGGTATCACCTGTTGCTAAAGCATCCCATTGCAAAGCCATATGCGTGGCATTATAGGCAAAGTCACATTCCTTAGCGGCATATAACCCGGTACCAAAATATTTCATGATCTCTTTAGGAGCCACAATCGCTTCACCTAATAATGCCATACCCGGTGCCGAAACCTGTACACATTGTTTGATTAAGCGAAGTAAACTATGTGCCTGCGGCAGATTCTGACATGCCGTACCCAGTTGTTTCCAAATGAATGCCGGTGCATCAATGCGTAAAATATCAATACCCAAATTGGCATAGAAGAAAACCGTATCCAGCATGGCAATAAATACTGATGGGTTGCTGTAATTTAAATCCCACTGGTATTTATGAAAAACCGTCATCACCCATTTATTGCATTCGGGTACATAAGTAAAATTGCCGGGCGCTGCTTCGGGAAAAATCTCCGGCATGGTTTTATCAAACTGATCAGGAATATTCCTGTTATCGTACATATAAAAGAAATCCTGGAATTTTTTATCGCCGGCTTTTGCTTGCTGCGCCCATTCGTGCCTGTAAGAAGTATGGTTGAGCACAATGTCCATCATCAGGTACATTTTCTCGCGGCTCATTTTTTCCTGTACCGCTTTCAGGTCTTCTAATGTACCAAAGCGTTCATCTACTTTTCTGAAATTGGAAACTGCATAGCCACCATCACTTTCTCCGGCTGGACTTTCCATTACAGGCATCAGGTGTAAAAAATTAACCCCCAGTTTTTTGAAGTAGGGTAATTTATCTTCTAAATTTTTAAGGTTACCGCAAAAACGATCCACATACAAACTCATCCCAGTAATCTCATTGCTTAAAAACCAGTTGCCTCTTTTTTCTTTCTCATCATCACGATGC
>CAIRHQ010000220.1 GCA_903878475.1 uncultured Bacteroidota bacterium
CCTGAAAGTCTTTTTCGGTAAAGCTGCGATCGTATAAGGCCGTTAATGCGCTGATGGCTGATTCCTGAACTATCTTGACTATTGACATGGGGCAAAAATAGATAAAAAAGATTGCTTGTCAATTGGGGATCAGGTTCAAGGGTATGGTTTAGTTGTTTAGGAGTTTAGTCGTTTAGTCGCCCCCTTATTTATGAGCCCGATTCATTTGATGTTAGTTTTATAAAATCATTGAATTGAATACTTTTCATATAAGTGTATATACTTCGCTAAACAACTAAACAACTAAACAACTAAACCCTCAACGATTACACGTTTATTCGTTTAACCCATTTTCCATTATCTTTGCACACTTTTTGAAACATTATGATTAGTGCTAACAATATAACGCTGGCGTACGGCAAGAGGGTTTTGTTCGACGAGGTGAATATCAGTTTTACCAAGGGCAACTGCTATGGCATCATTGGTGCCAACGGTGCCGGCAAGTCAACTTTTTTAAAGATCATCAGCGGAGAAATAGAGCCCAATAAGGGAACTATTGATATCAGTCCGGGTGAAAGAATGGCCGGATTGAACCAGAACCAATTTGCCTTCGACGAAGTGACCGTACTCAATACCGTGCTCATGGGCCACCAGAAGATGTGGAAGATCATGCATGAGCGGGATGCCATTTATGCCAAAGAAGATTTTACAGAAGCCGACGGATTGAAAGCCGGTGAACTGGAACATGATTTTGGTGAGATGGGTGGATACACTGCCGAAAGCGATGCAGCAACCCTGCTCAGTGAACTGGGTGTTAAAGACGAACTGCACACGCAGCTGATGAAGGATATTCCTGCTAATATAAAAGTAAGGGTATTGCTGGCACAGGCATTGTTCGGTAATCCCGATATATTGTTGCTCGATGAGCCTACCAATAACCTCGATGTGGAAACGATCTCATGGCTGGAGAACTTTCTGGCCGATTATCAAAATATCGTGCTGGTAGTGAGTCATGATCGTCACTTTTTGGATAGTGTTTGTACGCATGTGGCGGATGTTGATAAGCAGAAGATAAAGGTCTATACCGGTAATTATAGTTTCTGGTACGAGAGTTCGCAGTTGGCTGCCAGGCAGGCCTCCGATAAGAATAAGAAGACAGAGGATAAGAAAAAAGACCTGCTCGAGTTCATCGCCAGGTTTAGTGCTAATGCGTCTAAATCTAAGCAGGCAACCTCCAGAAAAAAAGCATTGGATAAACTGGTGTTTGAAGACATCACCGCCAGCAATCGTAAATATCCGGGCATCATTTTCAAACAGGAAAGGGAAGTGGGTAATGAGATATTGAGTGTAGATAACATCAGCAAATCATTCGATGGAAAAACCATCTTCAGCAAAATAAAATTCGATATACAGAAAGGGGAGAAGATCGCTTTTATCAGTCGCGACCCCATTGCCCTCACTACATTCTTTGAAGTGATCAATGGAAAATTACAACCCGATGCTGGTAGTTTTGAATGGGGAACAACCGTTACCACAGCCTATTTACCCAATGATAACAGTGAATATTTTGAAGGCAGTAAGCTGAACCTGATGGATTGGCTAAGGCAATATGTACCTCCCGGAACCAAGGATGTGGATGAGGATTTTTTAAGAGGATTTTTGGGTAAGATGCTATTCAGTGGGGATGAGATCCTGAAGAAGACCAATGTGCTGAGTGGGGGTGAAAAAGTTCGTTGCATGATCAGTAAGATGATGTTGCAGAACCCCAATGTGCTGATACTGGATGAGCCTACCAATCACCTCGATCTGGAAAGTATCACTGCATTCAACGATAGCATGATCGCTTTCAGCGGGATCGTATTACTGACCACTCATGATCACCAGTTCATGCATACGGTAGCCAACAGGATCATTGAGCTTACCCCCAAGGGTATGATCGACAGGCTGATGACCTATGATGATTATCTGGCTGATGACCGTGTGCAGTCAATGCGCGATGAGTTGTATAATTGATTGATAAAAACCTAATTTTATTGCTTGGCAAAAGACAAGGTCATATCATTCATTGATTTTTTTTATCCCCCCTTCCGGAAATTCATGCCGGAGCAAACCTTTCGTTATGCTGTTTGCGGGGGCACCAATACCGTGCTTGGGTTGCTCCTGTATTTTGTGAGTTATCAGTATATCCTGAAAGAACAGAATCTCGACCTGGGCTTTTTCGCCTTCAAGCCGCATATGGCTGCCTTGTTCATTTCTTTCTGCTTCAATTTTGTGGTCGGCTTCCTGCTGATGAAATATGTGGTATTCGTTGATTCCAATCTTCGCGGCCGCATCCAGTTGTTCCGGTATTTCCTGGCTTTTGCCATCAACCTCCTGCTCAATTATATCCTGCTCAAATTATTCGTGGAGGTATTGCATATGAATGCGCTGCTCAGTCAGTTCATCACTACTTGTATCGTGGTAACCATTAGCTATCTCAGCCAGAAACATTTTACATTCAAAGTAAAGCCCGAAGCCTAGCAGAATTACAGGTTTGAAGCCGGATTTTGCCAGTATTCGCATTTTTCAGGGATTTGTATGACAAAATTTCACCCAAATCGCTGTGGCACAATCATTGACAGATACTCGGTTATAAAATAATATATCATGGGAAAAATAATTGGAATTGACTTAGGAACCACCAACAGTTGTGTTTCTGTAATGGAAGGCAATGAGCCGATCGTGATCGCCAATGAGGAAGGACGGCGTACAACCCCGTCTGTTGTGGCTTTCCTTAAAAACGGAGAGCGCAAGGTAGGTGATCCTGCAAAGCGTCAGGCCATTACCAACTCGCAAAATACCATCAGCAGCGTTAAGCGTTTCATGGGCCGCCGTTTTGACGAAGTGACCGAAGAGATCAGTCACTGGAGTTATAAAGTGGCAAAAGGCGACAATAATACACTTCGTATTGACATTGATGGCAGGCATTATACTCCGCAGGAGATCAGTGCTATGGTGCTGCAAAAGATGAAGAAAACCGCAGAAGACTATCTGGGTCAGGAAGTTACGGAAGCCGTAATTACTGTTCCTGCCTATTTTAATGATGCTCAGCGTCAGGCCACTAAGGAGGCCGGTGAAATTGCCGGACTTACCGTTCGCCGTATTGTAAATGAACCTACTGCTGCCGCTTTGGCTTATGGGCTCGATAAAGGCGGCAAGGACCATAAGATCGCCGTATTTGACCTTGGCGGTGGAACTTTCGATATTTCGGTATTGGAACTGGGCGATGGGGTTTTTGAAGTAAAATCAACCAATGGTGATACCCACTTAGGTGGCGATGATTTTGATAAAGTGATCATGGACTGGCTGGCCGATGAATTCAAAAATGATGAAGCCATCGACCTCAGAAAAGATCCTATGGCCCTGCAACGTTTGAAAGAAGCTTCTGAAAAAGCAAAAGTTGAATTGTCATCTTCTGCCGAAACAGAGATCAACCTTCCTTACGTAACTGCAGTGGATGGTGTTCCCAAACACTTAGTGAAAAAACTTACCCGCGCTAAATTTGAAGCGCTGGCCGATAAATTATTTGAACGTTGTTTAAAACCCTGCGAACAGGCATTAAAAGATGCCAACCTCAGCACTTCTCAGATCGATGAAATCATTTTGGTGGGCGGTTCAACCCGTATCCCTAAAGTGCAGGAGATCGTTGAGAAATTCTTTGGCAAAAAACCAAATAGAAGTGTAAACCCCGATGAAGTAGTTGCTATAGGTGCTGCCATTCAGGGAGCCGTATTGAGTGGAGACATCAAAGACGTACTCTTATTGGATGTAACGCCTTTGAGCCTGGGTATTGAAACTGCAGGCGGCATCATGACCGTGATGATCCCCAGCAATACCACCATCCCAACAAAAAAATCGGAAGTATATTCTACCTATTCAGATAACCAACCCGGCGTACAGATTCATGTACTGCAAGGCGAAAGGCCTATGTCGAAAGACAATAAAAGCCTCGGTACATTCAACCTCGATGGTATTCCACCGGCCCCACGCGGTGTTCCTCAAATTGAAGTAACATTTGATATTGATGCCAACGGTCTTATTCATGTGAACGCCAAAGACAAAGGAACCGGTAAAGAACAAAAGATCACCATCCAGGGCGGTAGCGGATTAAGCAAGGAAGAAGTAGAAAAAATGAAGGCCGAAGCCAAAGCCAATGAAGCCAGCGATAAATTGGAAAAAGAAAAAGTAGAAAAGATCAATCAGGCCGATAGTCTCATATTCCAGACAGAAAAACAACTGAAAGAATATGGCGAAAAGATCCCTGATGAAAAGAAAGCACCAATTGAAGCGGCATTAGCCAAACTGAAAGAAGCGCATAAAACACAGGATCTGGCTCAAATTGATGCTGCTACTGCGGAAATGAATACCGCCTGGACAGCCGCCAGTGAAGAAATGTATAAAGCTACTCAGGGTGCTGGCGCAGAGGGTCAACCTCAGGATCATGCCGGACAGGAACAAACTTCCCCATCAGGATCTGAAAATGTTACTGATGCCGAATTTGAAGAAGTGAAATAATCCAAGATGTACAGAGTAAGATCGTAGTACATAATAATATGCATAAAATTCTCCGCAGCTGATAAAGCTGCGGTTTTTTTATATTCGGAACAGCCTTATTACAGAGGCAATTGCTGTTGATTCAATATCTTTATAGTAGCGACAGAAAATTAATCATGAATCCGGGAATGCGCAAACATTTATCTTATATCCTCTTCCTCATCACCGCCTGCACGCTTTTTCATGTGAAGCTTACAGCGCAGGATAAAGGAGCCGCTAACGATACTTTTTTTCTGGCCAAGAAAAAAGGTTTGCTGGGCAAATTGGGTAAAAGCATTTCCCTGAACGGTCCACAGATGGAACCCGTAAAAGTGGAACAAAAATACCTCCGGTATCGAGGGAAGATCATTCGCAATATAGAACTCGTAAGCCTGGGTTTTCAATACAATATCAATGATACCTGCGAAGTGAAAAGTGATTTCGGGGTAAGGGTGGCCAAGCAATTACATGTGATCACGAGGGGCAGAACCATTGCCCGAAACCTGTTTTTCAAAGAGGGCGACAAATTATATCCCAGCCTGCTGGCCGATAATGAACGTTATCTGCGTGATCTGGGTTACCTGCAAGACGCCCGTTTTCAAGTGGACTATTCTCCGGGAACTACCGATAGTGTTGACATTATCATATTTACGAAGGACATATTTTCCTTGGGCGCTAAAGTTGTGATCGATAGCAAAGACAAAGGCCGCGTGGAATTAAAAGAAGAAAATGTAAATGGTAGCGGTTCACAAGTTATGCTCAGTGGCCTTTATGATAAGCAACGCAATCCTCAAACAGGATATGGCGCCGAGATCATACAACGCAATATAGGTGGGTCGTTCATTGACTGGACCGTAGGATATAAAAATCATGCCTCTGCATTCAGCAGTGGAAGAAATGAAGAGACCAGAATTTACACCGTCATTGAAAAACCATTGGTGACGCCCTATATCCCCAGTACCGGTGCATTGCAACTGGCCTATTTTAAGACCAGCAATCTATATGTATCAGATTCGCTTTACCGGAGTGATATCCAATATGAATTTTATAATGTAGACGGATGGATGGGGTATAGTCTTGATAGCAAGAGTGCCTTATACGCTAACAAAGAGATCGACTATCATCGCTTTATAGCCTTGCGGGTATTTGATCAGCGATTTAGGCAACTCCCCGGGATCTTTTTTTCTAAATATGATTATCGATACACTGATTTCACGGGAGCACTGGCCTCTGTCAATTTCTTTAAACAAACTTTTTATAAAACCAATTTTATTTATGGCTTTGGCCGTAATGAAGATGTGCCTGAAGGTTTTTCTGTAGCAGTAACCGGCGGTTATTTAAAGCGACAGAACGTGCAAAGGCCTTATGCTGGAATAGATGCTGAACTCACCAATTTCAAAAAGAATTTTCACAACCAATTTATTTTTCGGGCAGGTGGCTATTTTTTCCGGAACCGATTTGAAGATGTGAACCTGTTGTTCCAGGTTGAACATTTCAGTAAATTAAAGGCATTGAGTGCTACCTGGTTCCACAGAACCTTTATCACTACCGGTATCAGCGCACAGGTAAATCCGGTGTTAAATGGTCCGTTGTTGCTGACCAGTACTTACGGACTTGATTATTTTAATAATGGGGATATAGCATCCGATCTGCGTGGTACCATCAAGGCTGAATCGGTATTTTATAATACCCATAAGTACCTGGGCTTCCGGTTTGCCCCCTTTATTTTTGGAGATTTTTGTGCATTGAAGCAAGTGAAAATGGGATTAGATAAAACAGTAGGTTTTGGGGCCATCGGGGCTGGGGTTCGTACCCGAAATGAGAACCTTAGTTTGGGAACAATTGAATTAAAAGGGTACTATATCCCGAGGACCAATGATGGGATGAAGGGCTGGAAGATCGAACTGAACAGCAATATCCGCTTCAAATACAAAACAAGCTTTATCAGCAGGCCCGATGCGATCATAGCAAATTAAAAATGCCTGCAAGGGATGCAGGCATTTACCCCTAAAAAAGGGTGAATAATATGATAAAAAATTAAATTGTGATTTACATGATGTTCAACGCCTTCGCCAGGAAGGTAGTGTTGAAAGGCAGTACCAGAGAGCAATACCCGCCACCAATAGAGTACACATAGAAGAAGGCAGCCACAGATGCTACAAATAATAACCAGTAAACTGCCGTGTATTTTTTTGTTGATTCCATTCCGATTATTTTTGCAAATATAAGGGCAAACAATTATACGGGGTATATTTTTATTCAGTACTATTGCAAAAAATTTTTCAGTAATGGTTTATATTGCTGCTAGATAACACACTGACGGATGATTTTACATTTTTATTTGAGGTATTCGACTGAATTTGGCCAGACAATTTTTGTTAGTGGTAATACCGAACTGCTGGGAAATGAGGAGGCCTCAAAAGCTTTTCCTTTACAATACCTGAATGACCAGCTATGGCATGGACAAATTGAGCTGCCTGATCAAACAGACCCTATTTGCTATAAATATATTCTTCGCAATGATCAGGGCGTAGATGTAATGGAATTTGGAAATGACCGTATGATCGAACCCTCCATTGCAAAATCTGCCAAGATCATCTTATTGGATACCTGGAATTATAGTGGTGCCATTGAAAATGTGTATTTCACTTCTGCATTTCAGGATGTATTGTTGAATAAGAAAAGAAGATCAGCTGCTGATGCCAAAGCAGGTTCCAGAAAGAAATTTACCCATGCCTTTAAAGTAAAAGCACCCTTGCTGAATGCCGGAGAACAGATCTGCATCAGTGGTTCCGCCATGGGGGATTGGAAAACCGATCAGCTAATGCCACTTGTTAAACAGGGCAATTGGTGGGTCATCAAACTCGATCTGTCAAATGCTGATTTTCCGATCACGTATAAATATGGAGTATGTTCGGCGAATGATGGTTCCTTTATTCGTTTTGAAGAAGGCAATAACAGGATCCTTTTGTCTGATATCCCTGAAAAAGGGATCACCCTGATCCACGATGGCTTTGTTAACCTGCAGAACCAAGGTTGGAAAGGTGCCGGTGTGGCCATTCCTGTATTTAGTCTGCGTAGCCAAAATAGCTTTGGTACCGGAGAATTTAATGACCTCAAATTACTGGTGAACTGGGCCGTGAAAACGGGATTAAAAATGATCCAGTTGCTTCCGGTGAATGATACCACGGCCTCGCATACCTGGAAAGACAGCTATCCCTATTCTGCCATTTCCGCCTTTGCCCTTCATCCGCTTTATCTTAATCTGGAAGAAGTGGCCGGTAAAGAACATGCTGCCGTCATCAAAGCCCTTTCAAGAAAGAAAAAACAACTTAATAGTTTAGACCATACCGATTATGAACAGGTAATGCAGTTCAAACTTTCGGCAATGAAAGAATTATTTCAGTTGCAGAAAGATAATTTGAAAGAAGATTTTGAATATTTAAAATTCTTCGACCTGAACCGCCATTGGCTGGTCCCTTATGCTGCATTTTCTTTTCAGCGGGATAAATACGGCACATCAGAATTCAGCAAATGGAGAAGTCATGCCGAATATAATAAGGCCGACATACAACGACTTGTAAGTCCATCACAAAAGCATTACGAAGAAATAGCCCTTCAGTATTTTATACAATATCATCTTCACTTGCAGTTAAAGGCGGCTACAGCATATGCCCATGAACAATCGGTGATCATCAAGGGCGATATTCCTATCGGTATCAGTCGCAATAGCGTGGATGCCTGGATGGAACCCGAACTGTATCATATGGATGAGCAGGCTGGTGCTCCTCCCGATGATTTTTCAGTGAAGGGACAGAACTGGGGTTTCCCCACATACAACTGGAACAGGATGCAGGAAGACGGATTTACGTGGTGGCGTAAACGCTTTGAGCAGATGAACAATTATTTTGATGCCTTCCGCATTGATCATATCCTTGGTTTTTTCCGCATTTGGAGCATTCCGCAACATGCGGTAGAAGGGATCATGGGCAGGTTTGTTCCGGCCATTCCGGTTTCTATCAATGAGTTCTTTGAAAAAAGGATTTCCTTCGACAGGCATCGTTATACAGCACCGTTCGTGAACGATGAAATACTGCGACAAATATTTGGTCATGAGGCCGATGCCATAAAAGCAGAATATTTTGAGCATGGCGCCCTGAAAGAAGCTTTCAATACACAACGTAAGGTAGAAGAATATTTTGCTGCTCAGGAATTTCCCAATCAGTCCATCAGGCAGGGGTTATTCGAAATCATCAGCAATGTGATCGTTTTTGAAGAAGAAAATTCTCAGGGACAGCGTTTCCATTTCCGCATTTCCATGGAAAACAGTTCTTCATTTGCATACCTTGATGAGCATTCAAAAAATGAACTGAAAGAACTTTACGTAAATTATTTTTATTACCGCCAGGAGGAATTGTGGAAGAAAGAAGCACTGAATAAATTGCCCGGCCTAAAACGCATCACCAATATGCTGGTATGCGGCGAAGACCTGGGCATGGTACCACATTGCGTTCCCGAAGTGATGGAACAGCTCGGTATCTTAAGTTTGGAAATACAACGGATGCCCAAGAAAACAGGCTCCGAATTCTTTCATCCCAATGATGCACCCTACCTCAGTGTAGTATCGCCTTCTACCCATGATATGAGTACCCTGCGAGGTTGGTGGGAAGAAGATGCAGCAAAAACAAATCGGTACTATCATACCATGCTTGGTCATAGTGGAACTGCACCTCAATATTGCGAACCCTGGATCAATAAGGAGATCGTGGTGCAACACCTGTATTCACCTGCCATCTGGAGCGTGTTCCAATTGCAAGACCTGTTGGGCACAAGCAATACCCTTAGAAGAGAAAACCCTAATGACGAAAGAATCAACCTGCCCTCAAATCCCGATCATTTCTGGAAATACCGCATGCATATCTCACTGGAAGAACTGCTGAAAGAAACAGATTTTAATCAGGAGTTGAGGAAGAGTATTGAGGCGAGTGGGAGGGCTTAAGAGAATCGTCTTCTTAATGGACTTTAGCCATGTTCGTTTAATTCGTTTAAGGGTTTAAGACGTTTAAGGGTTGGGGGAGCGAGTTTAAAGTTTAAAGTTTAAGGTTTAAGGTTGGTGGAGAAGTTTTGTTGTCTCGGTTATGATTAGTAACTCACAATCTAAATGAACTATGAACTTCCTTTTGCCGATAGTTGTATAGGCCAACCTCCAACTTCCAACCTCCAACATCTACTTCCTCCAACAATTTATTTATCTTGCCTTCATGAACCTCCGCCACAAAATATACGAACTCCCTTTCACCCATCCCTTCACCATTTCTAAGGGTACCAAAACGGTACAGCCCACATTTGTGGTGGAACTTGAATTCATGGGTATCAGGGGATATGGTGAATCGCCTGCCATCAAGTATTACAATATTCCGGTGGAACAAATGGCAGCCGATCTGGAAGCCAAAAGAATATTTGTTGAAAAATTCGCTTTCTCTGATCCTGAACGATACTGGCATTATCTGCATCATCTTTTTCCCAACAATCCTTTTTTGGTTTGCGCGCTGGATATGGCGGGGTGGGACCTGTACGGAAAATTGAAAAGAAAACAATTGTACCAGCTCTGGAACCTCGATACGGCTACTGCACCCCTGACCGATTATACCATTGGCATTGATACCATCGATAATATGGTTGCCAAAATGAATGAACGACCATGGCCCATCTACAAGATCAAAGTAGGAGTGGAAAATGATGTGGAAATGGTGGCTGCATTACGGAAACACACAAACGCAGTTTTCAGGGTAGACGCGAATGCGGGCTGGACATTAGAACAGGCCCTGCATAAAATACCCCTGCTGAAGGAATTGGGCGTAGAACTCATTGAACAGCCTTTGGCAAAAGATAACTGGGAGGATATGGCAACCTTATTCTCAAAATCAACCTTACCATTATTTGCCGATGAAAGCTGTGTGTTTGAAGCCGATGTGGAAAAATGTCATCAGCATTTTCATGGCATCAATATCAAACTTACCAAATGCAGCGGCATCACGCCCGCAAGGAGGATGATCGTGAGGGCAAAAGAATTGGGACTGAAACTGATGGTAGGTTGTATGAATGAAACCTCGATCGGTACCGCCGCAATTGCACAACTGGCCCCCATGCTCGATTATGTGGATATGGATGGTACGCTATTGTTGAAAGAAGATATTGCAGAAGGCGTACAGTTCGATCAGGGAAAGATCATATATACGGATCTTCCCGGGTTGGGCATCCGGTTTAATATGTAATTATCGATGTTGAATAAACATGAATAAATATTTTCCCCTCATATTGATTGCCGGCGTGGTATCGATCATCTTATTTGGATACATGCGCAATCGTCAGGCAAAAAGAAATGACGAAAGGCGAGAGCGCCTCTGGCAAAAACAAGAAGAGCTGATGGAACTGTTGCATAAAAAAAATGAAGCAGCGGATGAGGCTGCTTCAAAAAATATAGAAGATCTTAATTAGCGTATAACTATCCTTTATTCCCCATCAACTTATTCTTCTGTGCCAGATACTCTTCCTGCGTAATGCCTCCTTTTTGTAACAGATCGAATAATTTTTGTAATTCATCGGCGATCATTTGCTGCGAAGGATTTGCACCCGAAGTTCTGGCAATGGCATCTGCCAATTGCTGCGCTTGATTACTGATAGCAGTCTTTTTATAATCCTCCTGTGCATGCGTAATGGTATCCTTCAATAATTTAGGATGATGGATCAGGTTGTACGTAGTTTCTCCCATTTCGGCAGCCGTTTGGATATCAACATCGCCAAATCCGAAGATCCTACCCCAGATGGATTGGTAGTATTCTACATTGTTGATCTTATCGAGCGGACTTTCTTTTGAATGCCTTGTAAAATATCCACTTTCATCTACCACGCGTAAATTGGTCACCGACCACAGATTGTATTTCCAGCTGATGAATTCATATGCCGGATACAAGGCCAGGATCAGTGCAATGATCCATCCGGTACCATTAAATAACCAGATGAGTAAAATACTCAGCAGTAGCCATACGAGGCAGGGGAGCGCCAGTCTTATCCAGTGCTGCCGGATGATCAGTAATATTTTTTCGTCTTTTTTTAATTCGGTTCTCATGTTACAAGTTTTGTGGGGAAGCCCCAATAAGTATAACAATTTCCTTTCTTACCAGATATTCACCCGCAGGTTTTCGGGCCTGAACATTTTATCGCCTGCCTTAATACCAAATGCTTCATAGAACTCCGGCATATTTACCACCGGTCCGTTCACCCTTTCTTTTGCAGGCGCATGTACATCGGTCATCACCTGGTTGGCCAGTCTTTCTTTTCTTTCCTGATACATCCATCCTAAAGCATAGCCTAAGAAATAACGTTGCAGTTGTGTAAGGCCTGCGATCTTTTCATTCTTTTTATAAGCCTCTGTTTTTTTGAATGCATCCAATCCCAATAACAAACCACCCAAGTCAGCGATATTCTCACCCTGTGTGGCGTTGCCATTGATGTGCAAAGTATCTACCGGACTGAATTCGTTAAATTGTTTGATGATGGCCTTTGCGCGGTCATTGAATTCGATTTCATCATTTTTATTCCACCAGTTCTTTAAATTTCCGGCTTCATCATATTGGCGTCCCTGATCATCGAAGCCATGGGTGATCTCATGTCCGATGGTACTTGCCGCTGCATAACCATACACCAGTGCATCATCCAGTTCCTCATCTTTAAAACCGGGAACGGCAAAGATACCTGCTGGCAATACGATCTCGTTATTGCTGGGGTTGTAGTATGCATTATAGGTTTGTGGGGTCATATCCCATTCGGTGCGATCAACCGGTTTACCCAGTTTATTGATATTGTATTGATGCCAC
>CAIRHQ010000221.1 GCA_903878475.1 uncultured Bacteroidota bacterium
AATGGATAAACAATCTTCAAAAGTGCATGATATAAGTTGAAATAAAATACCTACTAGTTGGTATTTTAGGAGTGTAAATAAGTACCTGCTGCCCTTATCTTTGCAGGGAATAATCATGATAAACACCACTCTGCCAAAAGCAGTTTTACTAATCTTATTGACTTTGTGGGGTTATACCGGCAGCAGCCAAGCGCCCATTGAAACCTCCGTTATCCGTTTATCCGGCAGGCTTAATATCAACCATGCCATCGTATATACGGCAGATACGGCATTACTCAATATCTATTCCATTGACCGCAAAGCACCGGAAGCCTGGCATTTTAACCGTACTAATTCCGGAATCAATATGGGCATCAGCAACCGGTTGTACTGGTTCAGGTTCCAGCTATACAATGCATCCGGTACGGATGAACAATTTTACCTGCTGAACAGCAACCGGGGGATCAATGAAATGGAGCTCTTTCAAAAAAAAGGCAAGCAGATCGTTTCGCTGGGTCTCACGGGAGATCATTACCCCTACAATCAACGGCCCTACCGGTCGGGCAATTTCATTTATCCAATACCCATCGAGGCCGGAGATACCGCTACCTTTTACCTGTATTGCAATAAAAAAAATGAGAACCTGAATTTCAACCTGTATCTGATCACTGAGGACCAGCTTCACCTTAGGGAAAATAATACCCAGCTTTTTATGGGCCTGTTTTGCGGTATCCTCCTGCTGGGAGTTATTGTGAGTTTATTCCTGTTTTTTATTTTCAAGGAAAAACTGCCGTTCTGGTACAGCATTTATATTTTGGTGGTCATCAACCGCCTGCTGGCATTTGAAGGAATCGACTTTCAGTATTTTTATCCCAACTATCCCCTTTATGCAGATATGTCGAGGTACATTGCCAGTTCCTTATTGCTGGCGTTGTTGACGTATATCATGCAATTATACTGCAATCAGCAGGCTTCCAACAGCCGGTTTTACCTGGCCACCAACATACTGCGCTGGTCAACCATTCTGTTCATCCCCTTTACTATTATTATATACCAGTATTATCCTTTTTACCCGTTGAAAAGAATCCATTTCATTTTATTTATGATTGAGCAAACGGGCGGGGTCGTACTGCTGGCCATTTCCTGCTTCGAAAAAATACAACAACGATTCAAACCGGCAGGCTTTTATTTTGCGGCCGTGGTGATCCTGCTTTTTTCAGGCATACTGGCCATCTTACAGGAAATAGGAATGGTGAACTATTCCTCCGAAACACCCAACCTGATTCAATGGAGTTTTGTATTTGAAGTGATCGTTATCATCATCGGTATCCTATACCGCTATAACCTGATCAAGCAAGAAAATGACCTGCTGTACAATGATCTGAATGAACAAAAGCTGAACAGCATCAAACAGATATTGCACATTCAGCAAAAAGAGCAAAAACGGATAGCCGAAGACCTGCATGATATCCTGGGGGCACAACTGGCGGTCATTAAAATGAAAATAAATACCCTGGCCGGGGTCAATGACCAGAAGGAAACGGTCTCCCATTTGATCGACGAAGTAGTGGAGAACACCCGCAATATAGCCCATAACCTTGTGCCGCTGCAGTTGCATGACAATGCCATTTCGGATATCATTGCAGCCTATGTACTTCAACTGAACTCCGCACAACCCATCCGTTTTCAGTTTGTACAAACGGGCAGCCCAACCAGTTTTAAAAAAGAGGTGGAACTAGATCTGTATAAGATATTGATGGAGATCATCCAGAACATCCTGAAACATTCCGGGGCCACCGAAGCCAGCATACAATTCTTTTTTAATGATCAGGGATTTGAAATAATAGCGGAGGATAATGGAAAAGGGATCTCCCCCGAAATGCAGAAAGGAATGGGGATCAATAATATTCTGAAAAGGGTTAAAAACCTGAATGGAAAAATACATATTGATGCTGCTGCAGGAAATACTACTTTTATCATCATCATCCCGGTAAAAAATGACTAACCCAAGCGCTGCTGTAACCGTCATCATCGCAGACGATCACCAGCTTTTTGCAGAAGGCCTGCTGTCGATGTTTGCTGCAGATGAAGAAATCAGGTGCATCGGCAAGGCGGGCAGCGGGGAAGAATTGCTGGCAAAACTTATTCATAACAAACCAGCGGTCATCATTCTGGATATTAAAATGCCGGTAATGGATGGCATAAAGGTTTTGCAACTCATCAAAAAGCAATATCCAGAAATTAAAGTAATCATGTTGTCCACTTATGCCGATCGCAATACCATTCAAAACAGTATTGCCAATGGTGCGGATGGTTACCTCTTTAAGA
>CAIRHQ010000222.1 GCA_903878475.1 uncultured Bacteroidota bacterium
AAAATCAAATCCGCACAACGAAAAATACCTGAAAACAAAAAGGGATAAGATGGGGCACGAGATACTGAATGGAAAATAATGTGCTAAAAACTTTTTAAAGCTTATAAACCAGGAACCTTTACGGGTTCTTTTTTTGTGGCTTCAACCTTGGGTATGGTTTTATTCTTGGCCCGGTTCTTCTTAAAGATCTCCGATATCTTATCATAATCGCGATGATAACTCAAACTCACACCCGAACGATTTCTTTGTCCCATGGTGAGGTCGATACTGGTTCGGTTAAAGCCCACTACCCTCAGTGAACCATCTTTATTCAAGAGCCATTCGATACTGATATCGGGGGTGATCAATCCCTTCTTGGCCAACTGCGCATAGGGGTTATTGTAATCGAGGTTACCACCCACCAGCACCACCAGTCTCTTACTGAGCAAGATCTTTAAACCCGCTTTCACACTGGCTTGTAGCTGTGCCGTATTATTTTGAAGATCAAGACTAGAGTTGATGTCGACATAAGTGGAAAGGATACCGTTAGTAGCTTTTTCCAATTGTTTGTTCAGCATATTGGTAAGCATATCCGATACAATTCCACCGATGGTATTGGTGGCCAGGGAAATGGTATTGGAACCTGAAAGGAAATTCTGATTGCTGCTTAAGAATGTATTGAACAGGAGCAAACTGGCCACCTGCTTATACATTTCATTGGGGTCGTTCTTAAAATCGGCCAGTTTCTTTTGGGTGATATAATCGGTACTGGCATCACTGTTGGCTGGGAATTCAAAATCAAATGAGATGATGGGTTTTACCAGGCTACCGGTGATATGCGAGATGATGGTCATGTCTTGCTTCTGCTTATAACCCTTCGAAGAAGCGAGGTTACTGATGTCTACATTCTTTGCCAGATAATCGGCATCGATATTGATCGCGGCTTTATAAGGATCTCCGTTCCAAACAATGGATCCGCGCCGGATGGTAAAATATTTTTTGAGGAAGGTCTGAAAATTAAACGTGTATTCTCCTGCGGTAATATCGTACCGGCCCCTGATGGCCAAGGGCTCCCGTGTACCTACGAGGATACTTAAATTACCATTCCCGCGTCCTTTGATCACATCCCCCAGGGCCTCATCGAGGATCACGTCGATCTTACAAGCCGGGTTGGCGGTGATATTGATCACTACGGTAATATTGGTGCCCTCCCTGGTATGCAGTTCATCCTGCATTTTATTACCGAACTGGGTAAATTCTATATAGTCGATCTGTCCGGCTTCGCGACTGGTGCCGGTAGGCAAATAAATATGATTGCTATCACTTTCTGATTCGGAAGGTTTTCCGGTGATGTTCATTTTTAAATTCGATAAGGGCCCATCCATCATCAGGTCTGCCGAGCCGATCAGCTTGCCATAAAAATCGCTGTTATCGGCCTTGCTGGTATTCAGCACCAGCATTTTATTGGTGTTGAAATGGATCTTGTCGAATTGGAATTCATCAAAGAACTTGTGGTATAATTTTCCACTGGCGGTGCCGGGGTTATTCAGGGTATCCCTGAGTTGGAGGGTGCCAATATCAATTTCATCCGGATTGAACAGGATGGTTTGTTTGGCAAAATTATAACGGCACTGGGTATACGCAATTTTGAAGGAACCGTCATTTACGGTAACCGTACCGGTGATGTATTTATGATCGCCCCCTTTCAACTTCAATGTACTGATGGCATCTCCACTGATATCGCTGAATACATCGCCCAGGAAGGGTGACAGGATGTGCAGACTGAAATGCTCCGACAGAAAATCAAGGTCCATCTGGTTCTCTGTACTGTCTTTATAGTTGTAATGTCCGTTGATGCTAAATTTATTTTTTTTGCCCTCGCCATGGGCATCAATATTGATCATCCCGGTTTCGGTATTCAGGTCGGTGATGAGTTTTACCGTGCCCAGGGTATCGCCATTGAAGCTGAAATTTTCGGCTTCGCCCTGAAAACTGATCAGTTGTTTTCCGAAGGGGTCTTTAAGTATAAGCGTACCCGTTAGTATGCCGTCGAGGTTGATCTGTTTGATGAACGGGGAAGTAAAATCATTGATGTTGACCTTTTTCAGGCGGGCGATCACATTGGGGTTCCCTGATTTTTCATCTTTGGAAGTGGAGATCACGATCTCCTGTTCTTCGTGCACGAATTTCACTTCATTGGCATCAATAAAATTCTTTCTGATGGTTAGTTCTCCGTCCTTGGCCAGCAACCATTTTTTATCATTCAGGATAAAAGACGAAGGGTCGAAATGGATCTTGATCCCATCGGCATAAGTATGTACCGCCGCATTAAGTACGGCCTCACTAATGGTAGAATTAGCACCAGTGGTGAGGCGGATATCCGACACATCATTTTGTGCCGTTACCACCAATTTTGTTACCGGCAAATGCAAGCTGTCGGTGAGTTGAATATCGCCGGCGGTGATATGGGCCAGCAGACTATTTGAGTTACCGCTGGCTTCCATCACAATATTGTTGAAGATCTTGCCATCGTATTCCATCTCGGGTACATTGGCGGTCAGGTTCAATTCGTTTTTAGCCAAGTTTAAACTTCCGGTAAAGGTTGAATTATTGAAACCTTTTAGTTTATGATCTACCAGTTGTACAAACTCATCGATCTGTTTGGTGGTGATGTAAAAAGTAAAATCCTGGTCGCTCAGGTGAGCACTGGGTTTGGGTATATACGAAGGGTAATAGCGGTTGAGGAATAGTTTAAAGGCATCGGGCAGTTCCATGATCTTGAATTGCCCATATAAATTGCCCTTGATCTCATTGGATTCGAATGAAAGTTCTTTGGCATCATTCAGTAATATCGAGGCAACAGTAAGTGAATCAAAAGAAAGTCTTGTGCTATCGTGCCGTAACTCAGCATCATAAACTTTTGCAGTTCCTAAAAATTCATCAATGGTATTGCCGGTAAAATCGAGGTTAAAATGTCCCTTCAATGAAAAATCCTCGACGGTAAGATGCAATTGTTTCAGGTTGGCTTCTTTCAGTAAAGCATCAAAATTGAACTGGGCCTGATCGTTCTCTAAGCTGATCGTGCCATTCAGGTTCTCTATTTTGAGGTTGGGATCATCAATATCTAAATGTCCTGAAAATAATTTCCTGTCAAGGGTTCCGTCAACGGTGATGTTCTGATAATTGTATCCGTTAAATTCAAGCCCGTGAATCTTTCCTTCAAAATGAGCATTGATGTTTTTTAGATTAAAACTGCTTCCTTTAATTTTTCCATCCAATGCAACCCTTCCCAATTGTTCGTTGTTGAGAAAGCTGCCCAATTGGAATCCGGTGGTTGATAGTTTACCCGAATAAGAAGGCTCTCTGCGATCGGGTAGTTTCATGTTGATGTCTGCAATGATATTTCCGAGTGCAGTATTGATATTTCCGAAAGCCACAAAATCGTTGATAAAACCGGTGAAATTTCCTTTGAAACGAATACTTCCCAGTTTAGGAAGGGCAGGTTCCTTGATCCTTCTGATGGCGGGTATCAGCGTCACCATATCGGCATAATTGGTTCGGGTATCATTCGATTTAAAATCGATGAACGTGGTATTGATATCCGGTAATCCGCGCATGGCAATATCGCCGTCAATGAATGTATTTCCACATTGCACCAGCATTTTTTTGGCACTAAAATTATCTACCGTACCACTGGCCATACCTTTAACTGAAAATATTCTTTTCCAGGAACTGAGCTCAGGTGCAAAATAAGCCAGGTCGTCGCTGTTGATGATGCTATTCTCCATGCGACTATCGATGGTTACCCTGCTTAAAAAATCATTCATATCGCCAATGAAATGCTTGTAGCGCATGGCGTAATAATTGCTGATCCTCGACTTTGGTGTTTCCAGTAAAAAATCTTTGAACTCCATGATCTCGGGAGTGAATTTCAGGGCAGCCTGTAATTTTTTCACTTCCAGTCCGCACCTTTCTTTGGTACTTAAACTGATATTGGTGCTGATGGTATCCTTAAAAATGCGCAGGTTGGAAAGATTGCCGCTAATGTTTGAAAAATCAATATCTGTTGCATCAAAGAGCCCGGCTTTTGAAGGGCCATCTGTTTCTTTCAGGTTGATGAAGCGGCCGTTGAGCAAACTGATATTGGCAATATCTATCTGCCAGCCATCGGTATTCCATTGCAGTTCGGGTACCACGGTTTTCTTTTCCGGGCCCTTGGTAACGGTGTGGGATGGGGGCTTTTTGCCGGTATAATCCGATTGCGAAAAAAGCGGCTCTGTAAGATCCAGTGCAGCGATCTTAATTTTTTTATTGGACAGATCGAGCAACTCGGCCTGCAGGTTCATTTTCTTAATGGAAAACTGCATGTCTTGCCCCACCCATTTGTCTATCTGATTAAACCGGATATTTTCTAATTCAATTTGTTTCAGGTCGAACTCCATTCCCGATTTATCAGTAGATGTCGTTTTTTTAGGTCCCGAAAAATAGTCGACCAGGAACTGATAATTCCATACACTATCCGTCCGGTTCAGGTTAACTACGGTATTGGTTAATCCGGCATAATGCAGTTCTATTTTATTGTGGAGGAAGAACCAATCAGAGATCCTTACCTCTGCTCTTCCCGAAAATAATAGGGTGTCCTTGTGTTGGTCTTCCACCAGCAGGTCATTGATCTGCATATGGTTGAACAGGGTAAACTCTATATGCCCAATGGATACTTTTGTTTTAAGCTCTTTGCTGAGGGTAGTTGAAACTTTCTGAACCAACCAGTTTTGTACCGGTGGTAAATGAATGATAACCCAGCTACAAACGATCAGGGTGAGTATCGCCAGCAAGAACCCAATTTTTTGCCAAAATTTTCTGAATACAAATAACCAGGCTACTACCCATAATAATAAAACTATATAAAATACAATGGAAGGGTAGTTAGGGTAGATATATGCAATAGATAGACCCAGCGCTGCCCAAAAAAGCAGGGTATACAGTATCCATTTTAATATGTAAAGGGTCTTGCGCAGGGTAATCAATTGTATGTAAAAATAAGTAATCGCTTGGTAAGGGCAAATTCAGTACCAAAGTTTAGGAGAATGGTCGTTTGAGGGTTTAAGGTTTATAGTTTAAGGTTTAAGGTTTAAAGTTTAAGGTTTAAGGTTGGTTGAGGAGTTGAGGAGTTGAGAAGTTGAGGAGTTTGGTGATTTCGTTATCATCATGTGCTTATTTCTCAGCAAGGTCCC
>CAIRHQ010000223.1 GCA_903878475.1 uncultured Bacteroidota bacterium
CGCAATATGATCATGATCAACAAAAATGCCAATATCATCGTTACCGGAGCCGCCGGATTTATCGGAAGTTGTATGGTGAGTTTCCTCAATCAACAGGGATATGAGCAACTGATATTGGTGGATGAATTTGGTGATCAGGATAAAACCCCCAACCTGGTCAATAAAAAATTTATCTTCAAAATTGAGCGGGATGAACTCTTTGTAAAACTGCAAGAAGAAAAGATTAAAATAGATTTTGTATTTCACTTGGGTGCAAGAACCGACACCACCGAGTTTGATTACCGCATACACCAGAAATTAAATGTTGAATATTCACAGAATATCTGGAATTATTGCTCCGTCAATTCCATTCCGCTGGTATACGCCTCCTCAGCCGCAACCTATGGAAACGGACAACAAGGATATCTGGACGACAATGCACTGATCGATGAACTGAAACCGCTGAACCCCTACGGGGTCTCAAAGAACGAATTCGACAAATGGGTACTGCACCAGGAAGATCATCCGCCATTCTGGGCCGGACTTAAATTCTTCAATGTGTACGGACCCAATGAATACCACAAAGCCCGAATGGCCAGCGTGATCTTTCATTCTTATAACCGGATCAAAGAAACCGGAAAAGTGAAACTATTCCGGTCGAACCACCCCGATTTCAAAGACGGTGAACAATTGCGCGACTTTATCTATGTAAAAGACATCGTATCGGTTTGCTATTGGCTTATGCAACAGCAACCACCATCAGACATCTTTAACCTGGGTACCGGAATGGCCCGTACATTTAATGACCTGGCCAATGCCACATTTGCCGCCCTGGATAAAGCACCCAGCATTGAATACATTGATATGCCTGAGGATATCCGCGACAGCTACCAGAATTTTACAGAAGCCAAAATGGATAAACTTAAAAAAGCTGGATATCCCGCTGATTTTTTCAGCCTTGAAAAAGGGGTTGATGATTATGTAAGAAATTTCCTTTCCCAGCACCAGTACTATTGATATTATAAAATGGCTGCATTTATAGTCATGCCCTAGTTTGTCCAAAAAAACACAAGTTTCTCCAACCAAAATTTATTTTTTTTAATAAAAATTCACACATATTTCCTCCTGCCAAATAAACCTCCTATCTTTACACGACCTCTAGGAGTTTTTTCATTTCCACTGGTCATATAGGATCGGGTAACACAATCAGTTTATTTGCATTAAGGAAATTTTCACTGAATCTTTTTTTCAGATCAGGTAAGTTTTTACCAGACTGTGAAAAAGATGATAGATGCTATTTTGCTGCCCGTTCCAATTATTTATTTGATAATTAATTTTAACTCATAATTCATTTGTTATGACCAAGTATATTTTTGTAACCGGTGGTGTTACTTCTTCATTAGGCAAAGGAATTATTGCCGCATCACTTGCTAAGCTTTTACAGGCAAGGGGCCTGAAAGTAACCATACAAAAATTTGACCCTTATATAAATGTTGACCCAGGTACCCTCAATCCTTATGAACATGGGGAGTGTTTTGTTACCGACGATGGAGCCGAAACTGATCTTGACCTTGGGCATTATGAGCGTTTTCTGAATATCCCCACCTCACAAGCCAATAATGTAACCACCGGACGGATCTACCAAACAGTCATTAATAAAGAAAGAG
Organism: uncultured Bacteroidota bacterium; assembly: GCA_903878475.1. Lineage (GTDB taxonomy): Bacteria > Bacteroidota > Bacteroidia > Chitinophagales > Chitinophagaceae > Ferruginibacter. Next base: position 1,647 of record CAIRHQ010000223.1, read on the forward strand.
AAGGTGCTTATCTGGGCAAAACAGTTCAGGTTATCCCGCATATCACCGACGAGATAAAAAGGCGCATGCTTTTGCTCGGCAGTGATGGAAAATATGATATCGTGATCACTGAGATAGGCGGAACAGTAGGTGATATTGAAAGTCTGCCTTTTGTGGAAGCCGTTCGTCAGTTGCAATGGGAAATGCCAGAAGAAGATTGTATGGTAGTACACCTTACGCTGATCCCCTACCTGAAAGCCGCCAAAGAATTAAAGACCAAGCCCACCCAGCATAGTGTACGTATGCTGAGCCAGGAAGGGGTTCATCCCAATGTGATCGTTTGTAGAACGGAACATCCGCTCAGCGACGAATTAAAAAAGAAGATTGCCCTGTTCTGCAATGTAAAAACAAATGCAGTGATCGAAGCCATGGATGCAAGCACCATTTACGAAGTGCCCATGAAAATGCTGCAGGAAGGTCTAGATATTATTGTATTAACCAAATTACAGATCAATGGATATGCCGCACCCGAACTTACTAAATGGAGGGCATTCCTGGATAAACTGAAATATCCACAAAGCAAGGTTACCATCGGATTGATCGGAAAATATATTGAATTACAGGATGCTTATAAATCGATCCTGGAATCTTTTATACATGCAGGTGCGATCAATGAATGCAAGGTGCAGATCGTAAATGTGCATAGCGAATTCATCACCGATGAGAATGTGAAAGAAAAATTTAAAGACCTGGATGGATTGCTGGTAGCTCCTGGGTTCGGACTACGGGGTGTGGAAGGAAAGATCATTGCTGTGAAATATGCCCGCGAAAATAATTTGCCTTTCTTCGGTATTTGTTTGGGTATGCAAATGGCTGTGATTGAATTTGCGAGGAATGTTCTGGGTTGGACAGATTCCCATTCAACCGAAATGAATGAGAATACTACCCATCCGGTGATCGACCTGATGGAAGATCAGAAAAGTATTGAGATGAAAGGCGGTACCATGCGTTTGGGTGCATTCCCTTGCGACATTGTGGAAGGAACGCTTGCCCATACCATTTATGGCACTACGCATATCAGTGAACGCCATCGCCACAGATGGGAATTCAATAATAAGTATATAAAAGATTTTGAAAAAGCAGGCATGGTGCCCAGTGGTAAAAATCCTGGCAGTGGATTGGTAGAGATCGTTGAACTTCCCAATCACCCATTCTTTATTGGTGTGCAATACCATCCCGAACTGAAAAGCACGGTGGAAAATCCGCAACCTATTTTTATTCATTTCATTAAAGCGGCCAAGGCATTTGCTGAAAAAAAGGAAACCGCTAAAACCTCCATATTGCAGAGTGAACTTTCGTAATGGAACGCAAATTTTTTCAGGTAACTATGTATGATGCGTAAACTTTCCATGGCAGAACTGAACCGTAAATCAGTGGAAGAATTCAGGCGGTCGGAAAAAACGCCGGTGATCGCCGTATTAGAGAATATCCGGAGTTCATATAATGTAGGAAGTGTTTTCCGTACGGCTGATGCATTCTTATTAGAAGCGATCTATCTCACCGGATATACTGGTGTACCTCCCCATAAAGAGATTAAAAAAACCGCCCTGGGTGCTGAGGAAACAGTAACCTGGAAACAGTTCAAAAACGCCACTGAAGCCATCCATGAATTAAAGGCTAACGGATTTACCGTGTACGCTGTAGAACAAGCAGTCAATAGCCAGTTACTACAAGCACTACAGTTTAAACAGGATGAAAAAATTGCGGTTATTTTTGGCAATGAAGTGACCGGTGTTGAGCAAGAGACCATTCAGCAATGTGATGGTTGCATTGAGATACCCCAGCTGGGCATGAAACATTCTTTGAATATCGCTACGGCAGCCGGGGTTGTGCTTTGGGAGATCATCAGAACAAGGATGCTTCAGGTAACCGATACCGTTATCAATTAATAAATAAATGAACTTACAAGTTTCCAGCATAAAAATATTTAACCATTGACTGCTTTTAAAAATTACCTAAGCCTCATTAAATTTTCGCATAGCATTTTTGCGATGCCCTTTGCCTTTATTGGTTTTTTTGTTGGCATCATGTCATTGCCCAAAATTCCCAATGTTTATTATAACCTTGTCGAAAACAAATCTGGCGCAGATAAGATCATGTTGTACCTACATTATAACGGATATTTGTTGCTCTTGGTAATCGGTTGTATGATCTTTGCCCGTTCGGCAGCAATGGCCTTCAATCGGTATTTAGACGCCGGTTTCGATGAAAAAAATCCCCGAACCGCCGTTCGTGAGATCCCCGCGGGAATTCTGAAAGCGAATCATGTACTGTTGTTCACCATCATCAGCTGCATCGCCTTTATAGCCTGTTGTTATTTTATCAATTCCATCTGTTTTTATTTATCGCCGGTAGCCTTATTTGTCGTCTTGTTTTACAGTTATACCAAACGTTTTACTGCCCTATGCCACCTGGTGTTGGGCGTGGGGTTAAGTCTGGCCCCCATTGGCGCCTACCTTAGCGTGACCGGAAAATTTGACCTGCTTCCGATTTTATTCTCTGTGGCGGTATTGTGCTGGGTAAGCGGTTTTGATATCATTTATGCATTACAGGATGAATCCTTCGATAAAAAAAATCAATTGCATTCAATACCCGCAGCACTGGGTAAAAAAAATGCACTCAGGGCTTCTGTTGCGCTGCATATTTTGTCTACCCTTGCGGTAGTTTATGCCGGATGGTACGGACATTTCGGCCTATTGTATGGTTGTGGCATCTTCCTGTTTGCAGCACTTCTGGTATACCAGCACTGGCTGGTAAAACCGAATGACCTGAGCAAGGTGAACCTGGCCTTTTTCACCACTAACGGTATCGCATCAGTGCTTTTTGCTGGCTTCGTGATCGCTGATCTTTTTTTAACACATCCCGGCCCTGTTCAATAAATTTACTATGGCAAGAATTATAGCAATCGATTATGGTGGAAAACGTACAGGTCTTGCTGTTACCGACCCGTTGCAGATCATTGCTACCGGACTCACCACGATTGCATCGAACGAATTGATCCCCTTCTTAAAAAAATACTTCAGTGAAGAGCAGGTTGAACTGATCATCATCGGCTTGCCCAAGAACTGGGATGAATCCGATACCCATGGTACTCCCCTGGTGGAATCGGCTATAAAAAAGATCCAGAAAGAATTTCCCGATATGCCGTTAACCACGGTGGATGAACGTTATACGTCTAAAATGGCCAAAGATGCCATGCTGGAAATGGGCATGAAGAAAAAAGACAGAAGAGATAAAAAACTGGTGGACGAGATCGCAGCCACCATTATGTTGCAGGAATATCTGCAATCTGTTCGTTGAACGCTAACAATATAACGGGTTATAAGAAAATGGGTTATTTTTGCAAACGGAGAAGTTCATAGTTCATAGTTCATAGTTCATAGTTCATAGTTCATAGTTCATAGTTGGAGGTTCATTGGTTTAGCTTTACACTGAAGTATACGGAATCTCCTAAACGACTAAACCCTAAACTTTAAACTTTAAACCTTAAACCTTAAACTTTAAACTTTCTTCTCTCAACATTAAACGACTTAAACCCTTAAACGAATTAAACGTTAAAAGTTAAAAGTTCGTCATACTAAACAAAGACCCTATTACCTCACATGATCCTTCCAATAGTTGCATACGGCTCTCCCATTTTAAGAAAGATTTCAGCTGCCATTGATCCTGACTATCCTGAGTTAGAAAAGCTTATTACTGATATGTGGGAAACCTTGTACAACAGCAATGGCGTAGGTTTGGCTGCTCCACAGGTAAATGCCGAGATCAGGCTTTTCATTGTTGACAGTGAACAAATATTTCTGAACCAGGAAGAGGATGAAAAAGGTGAATTCCCCGACGAACCCGGATTTAAGGGAGTATTTATCAATGCACGGATTCTTGAACTGGGAGGGGAAGAATGGGCATATAATGAAGGATGCCTCAGCATTCCTAAAATCCGCGAAGATGTATACCGAAGTGAAGAAGTGACCTTACAGTATGTAGATGAACATTTTCAACCCCACACCAAAACTTTTATCGGCATCACTGCAAGGGTGATATTGCACGAATACGACCATATCGAAGGAAAATTATTCATCGACTACCTTAAACCGCTGAAGCGGAAACTCATGAAAGGTAAACTGGAAGATATTTCCAGGGGAAAGGTAAAAGTGGATTACCGGATGGTCTTCCCCAAATAATTATTTTATATCATCATCTCCGTTGTTTACCTGTTCATAATCAAATTGCTTTGATAAAAATTTTATACAGTAAAACTTATCATCATTGGGGTAATAAATTGAGCGCTTTTATTACACTATTGAATCAGATTATTAACCAATCTACTTGGAAATGAGAGATAGGGAAAGTTTTAATTTTATAGTTCTATTATAATATACATCATGCAGCCTATATATAAATGGGCAACTTTCATATGCTATTGTACAAATAAAGAATAAAATAATTATTGAATTATATTTATTTTGTATATATATGCAATTATTTATCTATTTAATAGCTGTTACTACATTAAATTATTACAACATCTGGGAATACCCTCTTTGTAGTATTTTTATTATGGATAAAAATATATACTTTTAATCCGTATTTGAATCCCTAACAATTTAAACAACGCTTATGAGAAAATTACGACTCTTGTGCTTTTCAGTTGGCATTTTCTTCTCTGCTGCTTCTTTTTCACAAAGTGTAACTCCGGCTACATTCAACACAACTGGTGGAACTAATATTTTCACCTTCTATCGTTTTGAATGGAGCTTCGGTGAAGCTACTGCTATTGAAACCATGACGACTTCAAACCTCGTGGTCACCAATGGTGTGTTGCAACCCGGTACCAATAATCCGGCTACCGTAAACAACACCAGTGAATGGGACAGAGATGAGATCAAAATTTTGCCCAACCCTACTCAATCATGGCTCGAGATTGATTTCTTCAGCAAACAATCAGGTAAGGTTTCTCTTACCCTGTTCGACGAATCGGCAAGAATGCTGGGTCAAAAACAATTTGACTACTATGGTACCGGTCGCATTGAAAAAATGGACCTATCACGTTATCCGTCTGGACAGTATTTCCTGAATATCATGCTTGAACCAACAGGAACCTCAGTAGCCAAACGCGGTACTTACAAAGTGCAAAAATTAAAATAATTGTTGCATCAAAACTTCAAAACCTAAACCTTTATAAACATGAAAAAGTTTTTATTAACGATAACAACTGCCTTTGTTGCGTTATTCACCATGGCCCAATCGCCTAACCTGATGAACTATCAGGGCGTAGCCAGAAATGCAGTGGGTAATGTGATCCCTAACCAACAGATCGCACTTCGTTTGAGTATCTTATCAGGTAGCGCAAGCGGATCAGTAGTGTACAGTGAAACCAGAACCGTTTTCACTAATGCCTTTGGTCTGTTCAATGTTGTTCTGGGTAGTCCGGGCACATTGGCTCAGGTGGGTACCGTGGCCGGTATCAACTGGTCTGGTTTCCCATCAGGTGGTGCCAGTAAATTTTTACAAGTAGAAATTGACCCACAAGGTGGTTCAAACTTTACCAATGTGGGATCAACTCAAATGGTGAGCGTTCCTTATGCAATCAATGCAGGGGCTGCTGCTCCCGTTGGACCAGCAGGTGGCGACCTTACAGGTTCC
>CAIRHQ010000224.1 GCA_903878475.1 uncultured Bacteroidota bacterium
TAAGAATTATTATATATAAATTCCAGAATTAAGAATTGCTTAATTTCTCTAATACTTAAAAAAATGAAAGTCTATTAGTTGCCAATCCGGGCGGCAGTATCCTGTACAAACACAAGGTTTAAAAATAATTTCTGCCCCCAGGTTAATTACTCAAATAAGAAGATCAATGAAAATAAGATCAGGATCGCATACTACGCAAGCTTATGGTAAAATATAGCAGGGGTTTCCCTATTAACTGGATTTAAATAAAACAGGAAATAAATACTTCTTGAAATTATCGCTACCGATTACAGTACTAACTGGGAATGTTTTACAGGGTATGGTAAAAACAGCATCTTGTAAAAAAAAGAATCCGAACGGTAAAAACCGCTCGGAGTATTGGACTAATTCACCTTGAACACTAGCTTTTGAAGGAACATGGATCAAATTCCCAGAATTATTTGATTGGATTTACATTTTGTTATAAAGAGGCCTAATATTTTTTAAAAAAACTAAACAATCTTAATAACAGCATTATATTACTTTCCAATACTATGCCAAACTATTAAACAGGTTAAAATCCTTTACTGGCAAGGATTTTAAAATTTGCCTGATTTTGAATTTTCTGTATTTCATACAGTTTTTCTATTTTTTGGAAATTCAGGTATTGGACATGTTTCTCTTACCCACTTTTTCACAAAGGCTTACATCTATTTGCAAGATTTTTAAATACCTTTCAAGGCAATAATTGAAATTGTTGATCGAGCTATATACAATTTTTACAAGCTGTATAAAAGAACAAACCCGCTGAATAACACTGCAGAAAAAACACAAATAGTCAATAATAGCATGCAACAGGATCATATCAATGCACTGACCGAAGAGAATATATTTCTTAAGAAACAACAAATGGCCATTGCCAATTCCATGGATGGCATCGCTTTGCTTGATGCCGAAGGAAAGTATTATTACCTGAACGAAGTACATTTAAAAATGTTTGGCTATGATAATGAGGCTGAACTGATCGGCAAAACATGGAAAGATATTTATGGCCCGGAAGAAATAACCAGGATTGAAACTGCTCTGTTTCCTTTATTGATGGCCAACGGTAAATGGATGGGAGAAACCCTTGGCTTAACTAAGGATGGCAAACCTGTTTTTCAAGAGATCTCTTTAACCGGTTTACCCGATGGCGGACTAATTTGTATTTGCAGAGATATTGCCCAAAAAAAGGAAGACCAGGAATTGTTGAGGTTACAGCAACAAGTGCTGCAAACGACCAGTGCCATTGTAATGGTTACCAATGCCGATAGGAAAATAGAATGGGTCAATGATTCCTTCCTGAACATCACCGGCTACACAGAAGAAGAAGTAATGGGGAAAAATCCCGGTAAACTGCTTCAAGGAAAAGAAACCGATCCCGATACCATTCAGTACATGCGGGATCAATTGAAATTAGGTAATGATTTTACCTGTGAAGTGCTGAACTATAAAAAAGATAAAACCCCTTATTGGATCGAGCTCAGGTGTCATCCGCTATTCAATGGTCAGGGAAAAATTGAAAGATACTTCTCCATCGAAGAAAATATTACAGAAAGAAAACAAACCGAAAGAAAATTCAAGGAAAATAGCATTCGGCTTGAATATGCCATGGAGGCTGCTAATGGAGCACTGTGGGAATGGGATATGATAAGCAATACTGTTTTCTATTCGGTCCAGTGGAAAAAAATTCTGGGCTACGAAGAGCATGAACTCAGCAATGATTTCAGCGAATGGAAAAGCAGGGTACATCCAGATGATCTGCAAAGGGTAATGGGCGTTATCAACGATTATCTTGCCGGAAAAACCCCCATCTATAAGACCTATACCCGCATCCGACATAAAAAAGGACATTACCTGCACTGGCTTGACGGTGGTTTAATAAGTGAAAGAAATAAAAAAGGAGAAGCTATCCGAATGGTGGGCGCAGCGATCGATGTTACGGAATTGCGTGAAACACAGGTGAAATTAAAAGAAAGTGAAGAGCGACTCGAATTGGCCTTAGAAGGCTCCGGAGCCGGCATCTGGGAATGGGATCTGGACAATAAGAAATTCAGTTTCTCTACACGACACAAAGAGATTCTTGGATTCAAAAAAACGGATGTGCTCAAGGAAGAATATGAATTTTGGATCCCCATGATCCATCCCGATGATACCCCCAATATCACCAATGCCTTGGTGAAACACTGGAAAGGCGAACTGGATTATTTTGATTGTGAATTCCGATGTAAGAACAATCAACAGGAATATATCTGGCTGGAAGTAAGGGGGGTGGTTTCAAAAAAAGATGCCACTGGCCGTGTTTCCAAAATGATCGGATCTGCTTACAATATCCAGGATAAAAAAATATCGCAGGAAAAACTGAAAGACAGTGAATCGCGCTGGAATTTTGCCCTGGAAGGATCTGGTGCAGGGATCTGGGATTGGAACCTGGTTACCGATACCATTTTCTATTCCCAAAAAGCACTTGATATGGTGGATTATAGTGTAGACAAATCATTGACCCCAATAGAAGCTCATCGGTCGATCATTCATCCGGACGACCTCACTGTGGTGCAGGAATGGGTAGACTTGATGGGTAAGCATACCGACAAAGTGAAAGTTCAATACCGCATCAAGGGCAAAAAACAGCCCTATATCTGGATCGAAGACAATGCCATGGTGTTGACCAGAGATACAAAAGGTATACCCCAAAGGATTCTTGGTTCATTTACAGATATCACTGAAAGGAAAAACACCGAATTGGAACTCATCCGTTCAAAAGAATTTGCTGAAACCCTGGTTCGAAAAGAAAGAAAATTTTTGGCCAATATCAGTCATGAATTACGTACCCCTTTGCATGCCGTAATCGGCCTGAGTGGACAACTTGAACAAAGCAACCTCACCGAAAAGCAAAAAGAATTTGTAAACATCATCAATGGTTCGGCAAGGCATCTTATGGAACTCATCAGCAATGTACTTGACCTTTCTAAAATTGCGGAAGGCAAAATACTGTTGGAAAACACCGAGTTCTCCTTTACCAAGATATTGAAAGAGTCTATCCGGTTAGTGGAAAAAGCTTCAAGGAAAAAAGACCTGCTATTTAAAACAGCAAAATGCGATTTCACCAATGACCATCCAGTTCAAGGAGATCCCCTGCGCCTCAAACAAATATTTCTGAATATCCTCAGCAACTCGATCAAATTTACCGAGAAGGGATATATTGAAGTTGAATACAAGGTGCGCGTTGATCATAAAAATATCAGCCATTTCGAGATCCGGTTTACTGATACCGGAATTGGCATGGATGATAAAATGATCGCCACTTTATTTGAAGACTATGTACAAGGCGATGAATCTTATGCCAGAAAATATGGTGGCAGCGGATTGGGCTTGTCGATCACCCGTAAGATCGTAGAACTGATGAATGGCAGCATCAACCTGGCCAGCAAAAAAGATATTGGCACTACCATCATATTGGATATTCCATTTCAAAAGGCTGTAGCCTCTACTAAAATGCCGCTTAAACCGGCAGATATTCTATCGACTCAAAAAGAGCTGAGGATATTATTGGCCGAAGACAATGCCATCAACCGACTGGTGGCTACTACCATTCTCAATAAATATGAGATCTACCCCGATGAGGTGATCAATGGAAGGGAAGTGATTGAAAAACTGGAATCGGGCAAAGAATATGATATTATTCTGATGGATATTCAGATGCCTGAAATGGATGGCATTGAGGCATCCCGTTATATTCGCAATGAACTAAAACTTAATGTCCCAATCATCGCCGTTACCGCCAACGCAGTAAAAGAAGAACTGGAGCTATATGTTCGGGATGGCATGAATGATTATATCACCAAACCTTTTGAAGAAGTTGCACTGATCCAAAAGATCGGCCAATGGTCTCAACAATAGATCACTATCATCCATTGAAAAGAACGCTCTTTTCAATGGATGATCATTAGGCTTTCAAGATAACAACCTGCCCGGCCAATGCCTTAAATATGGATAACAGAATTGCTGCCGCCATATGCATTAGGGGCTTCACTATCTGCTGCATCATCATTTACCCAATCTGTTTTATCTACCAGGTATTTAAATTCATGCTGACTGTCTTTGGGCAACGACACTTCAGCTGAAAAGCTTCCGTCTTTTTTCTTTTTCAATACAATGGAATTTTCCCAATCGCTATTAAGACCTACTACTTCTACTGTTTCGGCCTGTTCAGGAGTAAAGCTGAATTTTACTTTGCAATAATCTTTTGTCTTAAAATAAGTTTTCTGTATCATGTGATTTATTTTTTAATTAATACAAATAGCCCAGCAGTACAACACTGTTGAGTCTGATATAGCAAAATAAATCGTAGTGAAAAGCAGGTGACCGATGATCACCTGCTGTTAATACGGGAAACTTAAAAAGGTAACCCAATTCAATATAAACCCTGGTAGGAGTGTTATTTTATCGATTATTTATAGCCAATCCACAATCTTCTTCCGGTATCGAACAACCAGTAGGTGGAATTTGCATAGGCAAAATTGAAGCTGGTTTTCAATGGAGCATCATCGGGTAAAGGCAATATCCGGGTACGTCGGCCTTCCCGGTTGAATAATTCGATCTGTATCTTTTCGGTATTCAGCAAAGCGAATTCGGCATCAACGATCCCGGTATAACAAACCGTGGTTTTGTTATAATCCTCAAACGACTCAGATTGCGATTTTGCGCTTCTATTTTCGGATTGAGATTTATCTTCCCCTAGGCGCAATACGATTGAATAAAATTGTTTATCGCCAGAACGGTCGTAAAACCTGATCACCCCTTCATCAAAAAAACAGACCTGCTTTCTTTGTTCATCAAAAGCCCCTACACTTTGCGCATCGGGCTGTTGCATATCGTATACAAATTTCTCGGCACTAAGCGGAATACCTGTTCCATCGAGGGTGTAGCGAGCCCAGCCATTATCATCATACCCGTTGGCTTCAATACTATTGTTGCTACTATTATACCAAATGCCCCGTACATCCACCATGGTTTCAATTTCATCCTCTGAGAATAATTTTCCGGTGGGACCAAATACCGCCAATGGATAGGTAGAATTACCAGCAAATGCACAATAATATTTTTTATACCGGGGATGCCAGGCTACACAAGCACCATTTGTGCCAGAGCTGCCGGGCATTTCAAGTTGTAATACTTGTTTCAGTTGACGGGAAGGCGTTTGTGCCGATAGCGTAAAATCAGCGGCAAAAAACAGGGCTACAATACAAAGAAATTTTTTCATGCTTTGATAGTTTTGCGATTAGATAATCATTAGGGATTAAAATAATTACCACAATATAATGTTTTAAGGAAAATAAAATAAATATGCCCCTATTATTCCTCATTTAAATGGTTCAATAAAAAACAAGCTCAACCACAAGGACCCCTAAAAGCATGATATAAATAATAACAAAAAAAAACTATCTTTAATACAACACTACTGAGGATCTCACCCATTCTCAACCACGACTATTCACCTTGTTTTGAAGCTACACACATCTTTCGTTCCAGAAGGAGTCAATTTCTACAAAACAAAGGTCAAAATTTATATTCATGCGGGGTCAGACTTAATCTGATCACAACAGGTCTTTATATAATTTATTCACGCCAATAATTCAATGAAGATGAAAAGAATGCTCACCCTGTTCTTATTTGTGTTACTGCAACACAATAGCCAAGCACAAAGCCTTGCCATCAATTCAACCAATGCAGCTGCTGATCCCAGCGCCATATTGGATATTAGTAGTGATGTGAAGGGTATGCTGATACCTCGGGTATATTTAACCGATAAATTAAGTTCCTTTCCAATCTATAATGCTGCAAATTCCCTGATTGTATATAACACTTCTAGTGCCGGCACCCCACCCAATAATTTATTTCCGGGATATTATTATTGGATGGGCACCCATTGGCAGCGGTTATTGACCGATAATAATGAAGCCTGGTCGCTTAAAGGAAATTACAATACAGATGAGAACACGGATTATATTGGCACAGCTGATCAGAAAAATTTCTATATCAGAACAAATGGTTACCAAGCCATGAGTTTTATGAATTACAGCAATTTTGTGGGTATTGGTGAAACCAACCCTGGAGACAATCTGGTGATTAAATTAAACACAAGGGGCGTTAATCCCATGCCAGCAGATTTTGCAGGAATTCAAATAAAACCAAACAGTGCAAATGGAAGTAATAATAATGAGGGTTTGCATATTGGGCTAAGCAGGTTAAATAGCAACAATGCCCATATCATGAATTACTCAAATGGCGATCTGGCGATGGGTACCAATGGGAATGACATCTTATACCTGAACCCGCTCAGCCGTTTCCTGGGCGTTAATGAAAGTTCACCACAAGACAACCTTACCATCCGCCTAAACCCGGCAGGGGTGTTCGGATCCCCCGATCCATTTTCAGGGCTATTGATCAACCAATCAATCCCGCAGGGAATGGGAAATAATCATGGTATTCACCTCGGCCTCGACAATACCACATTCACTAATGCCCGGCTGTTGAATAGCGAAAACGGAGATTTTGGTTTCGGTACGGCTCGGAATATTATCATGGTCATGAAAGGTACTAGCCGATATGTGGGCTTCAATACCACTAATCCTTTTCATACCATGACGGTAATGGTAGGTGCAAATGCAGTATACACCACGCCTTATGATGGCATCAGTTTGCTTACTCCAGGTAATGGGAATGAAATATCAGGTTTGTTATTAGGTGTAGAACCTAATAATCCTGCCAATAAAGCCTTATGGAATTTCGATAATGGTAAAATTGCCTTCGGTACCACTAACCTGGAAAGAATGACCATCACCGATGCAGGAAATGTGGGGATTGGCACTACTAGTCCTGCAGCAAAATTTCATGTGGCTTTTGGTGACGTTGTTTTTAATGCAGCTGGCGCAGCACCCTCATCAGTAACTGCACCCATATCGGGAATGGGCAGAAGGATGATGTGGTTTATGGACAAAGCAGCATTCAGGGCTGGTTATGTGGATGGATCACAATGGGATGCAAACTACTCGGGCCTTTATAGTTTTGCCACGGGTTATAATACCACCGCATCGGGTGATTACTCCACCGCACTGGGTTGGAAAACAACCGCCAAAGCAGATGGCGCTGTAGTAATTGGCACACTTAATGATCAGAATGAAGTTGTAACACCTGGAACTTGGCTACCCTCAGA
>CAIRHQ010000225.1 GCA_903878475.1 uncultured Bacteroidota bacterium
AGCACCAACACATTTTCGCCGCTGAAGAAATCATTGCTTTTCTGGTTCAGAAAGGAAGATAAAAAAGGAAGCCAGGATGTATCCGTTCCGCCTATGCCGTAATTGGCCCTAACACCAATATCTTCCGGAATTCCCAGCACTACATACTTGGCAGAAGATTGCATTAATACTTCGGGCCATTCCCCATCAGCTTTCAGATACTGAACACGTTCTCCTATGCGGGTTTCAAACCGCCTGGTGCGGGTGAGGGATAATATATCCTCCTTGGAATAAAACTTGAAATGTTTCATACATGGAAGTTAGTAAAATTCTTCTTTAAACCTATCGTAGCAGTTGCCTAATGTAATTCAACAAGCAATTTTTTAGCATCATCAACTGAGTTTCAGGTGCCTATTTCAAGCTCAGGCTGAATATGCTATTGCAAATTATTAATTGCCTATTTTTATGGCCACATGCGCCAATTCTTTTTTATATTATTTGCATTACCATCACTTTATCAAAGCGCATCCGCTCAAACGCTTACCGGTACCTGGGAGGGTATCATGAGCACTGAATTCATCCGGATCAATATCATCCAGAAGAACGAAGCCATTTGTGGATATACCTATGATTATGAAATTTCTAATCCCAAAAATCATTGCAAGGCTTATTTCAGTGGATACTATGATAAGAACAGGTCGGTTTGGATACTGACGGGAAACCAGTTCATTGAAAATAGTGGCGGACATATATTGATGCGCATCCTGCTGAGCACCAAAAACGGGATCAATTATAAAAATTTGCAGGCATCTGTTGGGCTCAATTCAATAATGGGCGCGGCGTTTAATTTAGGGGGCGAAGACAGTACCCTGCTTACCCGAATTTCACCAAAACCAACCCTTCTGGCTGATGATCAACCTACTTGTTTTGGTATTACATTAACTAAACCGATTGTAAAAAAACAAGAAAAGTCTACTCCGGTGATCAAAAAACCGATCATCAGCAAACCCGTTACCCTTCCGGTGAAGGAAGTTGACAGTATGGTTAGGCAACCAATCATTACCCCGATCCCTGTTGCAAACAACCCCCTGATCACCGAACCAAAAATCATTAATAGAAAGCAACAGATCTTTGGGCATATACCCGTAACCGTTAAGAATATCACCCTACAGGTATACGATAATGGGGAAATTGATGGAGACTCGGTGAGTATATTTTATAATAACCGGTTGCTCGTGAACAGGCAGATGCTTTCAGAAAAGCCAATCCTGATCAACTTACAACTGGATGAAACCGTTAGTCTGCACCAGATCACTTTATTTGCCGAAAACCTGGGCAGCATACCACCCAATACCTGTTTGGTAGTGATCACGGCCGGGGATAAACGATATGAAATGCATGCCTCCAGTAATTTAAAGGAGAATGCGGTGTTGATATTTGAGTACAAAGGAAAGCAATAGCAATACGATAACTACAGCCCTATCTTCGCATTCACATTTTCAAGAATGGAAGCTTCCAATGCCATTGCCCTTTTTTGAATGGATGCACCTCTTGCCACGATATCCTGAACAAATGTTTGATCATCGTAACCAGCAGCATTGATGCGCACATTCATAAATGCACCGATCACGGCAGCCCTTGCACAAAGTGCTCCCACACCGGCATCCGTAACAGAATTAGGATTTCCTTTCTGCACCATTTCACTGATCACGTCCATGCTATTGCAAGCAGTTTCCATCACCCTGAAGGGAATTTCAATTGCCAGTTTTGTGGCTTCCTGTATGGCAGCCTTACGTATCTTCTTTTCGGCATCATTTGATTTTGGTAATGCAAATGCCGACATGATCTTGTTGAATGCCCTTGTATCAGCATCCACCAGTTTCATCAGTTCATTTTTATATTGTTCGCCCCTTTCGGCCCAGTTGCTGAAATATTCCCATTGATCATCCCAGCCTTTTTTGTGTGAGGATAGATTGGCCACCATCGTTGCTAGCGAAATACCCAGGGCCCCCACATAGGCAGAAATAGATCCTCCCCCCGGAGCAGTAGATTCACTGGCGGTTTCGTTGGCAAAATCGGTAAGGGTCATGCTCACCAGTTTACTGTCTGCCTTATCGGCCAACAAGTATTCAATGATCTTTTCTTCAGGCACGAACGGCGCTATTTCATCAAGTCCCATAGATTTTACAGCAATTTTAATTAACTCTTTTTCGCTCACCCCCACCGAACGCTGTTGTTTGCGGAGAAAATATTTTCCGGCATCCAGCAAGGCCTGCAAAGGCAATAACCCCACCAGCTCACTACCGGTAACGCGTATTCCTCTTGCATCTGCTTTTTTACATACTTCATCAAAAGCAATATGAAGGGGTGTGATATTGATATTGGTCAGGTTAATGGAGATCTGCGCGATGCCATATTCCTCGATATACCAGCCAATGGCTTTCACGGATTTCAAACTGCCCGGTATCTGAACTGGATTACCCTGCGCATCATTGACAACTTTCCCGTCTACCCTTTTTACCCGTCCTGCTTCACGCACGTCAAAGGCAATGGCATTGGCCCTGCGGGTAGAGGTGGTATTGAGGTTAACATTATAGGCCACTAAAAAATCGCGGGCACCAATTACTGTTGCTCCCCGTTTGGCATCCATTTCTGCGGGACCAAAATCAGGTTTCCATTCGGGTAATTTTATCTTTTTGAAAAAACCTTCATACTCACCTGCACGAATAACCGATAAATTATTCCTGCTGGTATCGGGCTGGGCGGCTTCATATAAATAAACCGGAATGGCCAGTTCCTCCCCTACACGTTTGGCCAGTTGTTTGGCAAACTTGGCGGTTTCTTCCATACTGATGTTGGCGATGGGTATCAGTGGACAAACATCAGTAGCGCCCATCCTCGGATGTGCGCCGGTATGACCGCTCATATCGATCAGTTCACCGGCTTTTTTAATGGCCCTGAAAGCAGCTTCCACCACAGCTTCCGGAGATCCTACCAGGGTCACCACCGTACGATTGGTTGCTTTACCCGGATCTACATTCAACAAGCGTACTCCTTCTACCGATTCTATTTCATTAGTGATCTGCTTGATGATCTGAAGATCATTGCCTTCAGAAAAATTGGGAACACATTCGATCAGTTGTTGCATATATCTGTATTTTTTGGCTAATGCCCGTTTATTTTAATTTAATAATGACCTATTTAATAGATAAACTAATCCTTTTCTTTTCGCATGATCCCTGAATTTCGCATCTGCAAATTTACATCTTCACAGCTACAGGTATATTCATAGGCCGCATGATCTCCAATAATTTTTGTGATCGCAACGACCGTACTGCTTCCATTACCCTTTCTTTTTGATTTACTGTCTGACCAGATTTGAGTGATCCTATACCGGCAATCATCCAACCACTCAATACGCAGCACCGTTTTTACTTTTGTTTGAAAATTGACCTCCACCTGTTTATGCGCTTTCCGTGTAACAAAGATGGTATGATTCAAGCTATCGAAATAGGAAAATTTGCCTGCTTTAAAGGAATCGCAACCAATGGGAGCTGATTGACCGAACCCGTAATTTGCCAGGATTATAAAAAAGAAAATGGATGGAATAGATTTCATGAACTACTATACTAGTGAAGACATGCAATACAATTGTTTACGGTTGTTTATTATTGAACAAATTCTCCATTGATCATCACCTGATCGATCAGGTTCGACCCGAAAGCATAAGGCAGATAATTGATGGAAGGCATGGGCCGGGTAAAGATCAGGTTGGCCCGCTTACCAATGGTTATACTGCCCAGCTGATCCTGTAATTCCATGGCAAAAGCAGCATTGATGGTAGCCGCATTGATGGCTTCTTCCGGCAATAATTTCATTTGAATACAACTTAATGAAAGCACAAAATTCATATTACCACTGGGCGAAGAACCCGGATTGAAATCTGAAGCGAGTGCAATGGCACAGCCTGCATCGATCATTTCACGGGCCGGTTGATATTGCATACGCAGAAAAAATGCCGCCGTGGGCAAAAGGGTGCCAATGGTATTTGAATTGCTCAATAAGCTAATATCCTTGCTGGTCATGGTTTCTAAATGATCCGCAGAAACAGCATCACAAGCGATGGCTGCTTCTATTCCACCAATAGAGTTGAGCTGATTCACATGCAGTTTGGGTTTTAGTCCATATTCCTTACCGGCCTTGCAAATGCGAATCGTTTCCTCTGGAGAAAAGAAACCGGTTTCGCAGAACACATCAATATAATCGGCCAGTTTTTCTTGGGCGATCGCCGGAAGCATTTCGCGTATGATCAGATCTATATAACCGGCATGATCATCCCGATAAGCAATCGGATAAGTATGGGCACCCAGAAAACTAGAGCGAATGCTCAGAGCAGATCTTTCCTTTAATTTCTTGATCACCCGAAGCATTTTAAGTTCTGCTTCTACCGTTAAGCCATAACCGCTTTTTATTTCTATGGCGCCGGTTCCGAGACGACTCAATTCCTCGAGCCGTTTCCAGGCATCAAGGAATAATTCATCTTCACTGGCATTTTGCATTTTGGCTGCAGAATTCAGGATGCCACCGCCTTTAGCGGCGATCTCGGCATAGCTCATGCCTTTTATCTTATCCACGAATTCATCTTCGCGGCTGGCGGCAAATACAAGATGGGTATGGCTATCGCACCATGCAGGCAACACATATTTACCGGTTGCGTCGATGATGTTTTTAGGTAATTGCGGCACTTTCAGTTCCAGTTCGAACATGGCCCCAAATTCAGTGATGATGCCATCTTCTATCAACAAGAATGCGTCTTCAATTCCCGGGAGTATGGCCAATTGGTTTCCACGCAAAGGCTTCTTTGGGTCATGGGTTCCCAGTAAATGGCGTATATGCGTGATCAGCGTGGTCATGTATCTAGTAATATTACAATTGCATCCATATCTCATTTCCGAACTGCTCTAGTCCGGGGTCTCTTGCACCCATTAAAAGTAAGACAGAATTCTCTGATAAATGAGGTTTCACGGCAGTAATAAAATCACTGCGGTTGGCTACAAAAAAAGCCTTTTTCCCAAGGGCCCGAATGCCATCGGTTAATTCTTCGGCCGATATATCCTTGGTAGCAGTTCCTCCTGCATAAAAGATCTCACTCATCCATATTTCATCTTCGGGTCTTAATGCTGCTGCTATCTCACGAATAAAATCATTTTTTAGAAAACGTGTAGGTCCATACCCATGGGGTTGAAACCAGGCGATCACCTTAGGAGCTACCTGCTGACAGGCAGCAATAGACGCAGCACATTTTACCGGATTATGGGCATAATCATCAATTAACCACACGCCATGCTTATTGCCGATCACCTGGTGGCGACGATAAATGCCTTTGTATTGCTCCAGTGCCTTTGCACAAGTTGAAAGATCAACGCCTAACTGATTGGCCACGGCAATGGCTGCCAAAGCATTTTCCATATTATGCTTTCCTACGGTATGGATCGTGAATGGACTGTCTTTTACATGAAATTTTATGGTAAATCCTTGTTGCTGAAAATCAGTGGCAACATATCCCGTAATTGGTGATGCATCGACAGAAAAATCCTGCGCTTGATCTACAGACAATTCTTTTGAATAAATATTTGATCGGTTAACGATGAATTTTCCTTTGGTATTTTTTTTGAATGTAGTGAACAGTTGTATCAGTTCATCGATCTCCTGATGATCTTTATCGACGTTTAAGAGCAATCCGATCTCGGGATGATATTGCACAATACTTCCATCGCTTTCATCCGCTTCGATCACCAGCCAATCCCCCTGTCCTACTTTTGCATTACCGATCTTGCCTTCTTCAATGATGCTTACCAGTCCGGCCCCACTGATGATGCTAGGTTCCATCCCAGCATATTCCAAAATATCGAACAACATAGCACTGGTAGTACTTTTACCGGATGTGCCGGCTACTGCAATCGTTTTTTTGCTATCCCCGATCAGGGCCAGTAACTCAGATCTTTTAATGATGGGAATATTCATTTGCCTTGCCTTCTGCACTTCCAGCACCGTTTCTTCAATGGCGGTAGACACTACGATCAGGTTGGTATGTTCATTAATACCTGAGCCATCTTGCAAAAAACATTGTACGCCGGCAGCCACCAATTTATCACGGGTATCATTTTCAACATCGGGTTTAAAAAAACGGTCGCTGCCCGAAACTTGTTTTCCAATACCGGCAAGGTACTGGGCAATGGCACTCATGCCCACACCGGCCACCCCAATAAAGAACACCGTTTTAAAATCTTGAATCCCTTTGATCATAAAAAAACTGATTTACTTCAAATTATGTTTTACCATTTCAAATGGATGTGCTTCTGTGGTCAATACATACTTATCTAGGTTCAATACTGATGGAGGAGCAAAGATCAGGTAGGCATATTTTAATGTTTCCCCAAAAAAGAAACTCTCCATAGCGTTGGTCTTTTCGTAGGTGGCTACATTTTTCAGACTGGTATATCCCACATCATTCTTGCAATGGGTAAGGATATCATCCACCATTCTTTTCCCCTGCCAGAGATAGGTTTCATTTTCGGTCAAGCGAAATAAATAGAAACAACTTTCAAGATTCTCGGGGCGCAGGATATAATACGGACTGATCACTGCGCCGGTTTTATAATTGAATTCTTCTGGCTCAAGATTAAAATGCGTCCACATATAATAGTTAGCCTGTTGTATTGATTTAGCGGTAGTTGTATCACCTGCATAGGCACATAATCCTGCATAGAAAGCATCCAGGGCGCCATAGGTGGTAGCCGTTTCTTTTCCGGTATTCATATCTACATGTCGCATAAACGAGCCTTCGGGAGTAGGGCTGATCAGCCATTTTTTGATGGCGGCATTATGTGTATCAAATGCGATCTTAAAATCGGGATCACCAAATAGTTTCCAGCTTTTGTATAAGTATTCGTAATAAGAATCGATATAGCCACTGATATGGCTTTGGGTACTTACCCATTTTCCGGTAACTACATCAATTTGTTCGCCTACCAGGTCCAGTGCAGATCTTCGGTTATAAACATCCATGATGGCCAGCTTGGCAGCCTTATAATATTTAGGATTTCCGGTAAGGAATGACAGTTTACCAAACTCCATCATCAGGGTACCGATCTCTGCAGGATTATTGATGCTGTCGCGTTTTTTCCCCGTCTGAAGATTAATATAACGGTAAGGCATATGGGTTCCTGTGCCATAAAAAACAGGTAGCATCCTATCGCCCAGGTCGGTAGCAAGCTGCAGGAATTTTCTGTCGCCATCCAGTTCATAGGCAGTGATCAATCCGGCCAGCAAACGGATCGTTACTTCAAATACCTGTACATCATTATTGACATTGAAATCAAGTTTGGTCAGGATCAGGTCCTTGGCTTCTTTTGCTTCCGAGGTAAGACCCAGTAAGGTAAACGTATCAAAAGCATCCACCGGTGTCATGAGCATGGAATGATTGTACCAATTGCGGGGCTCGCGGGTCAGCGGTCGCAGGTCATCGGCGCCCCAGGCATAATCTTTATAGCCTTTCCAGGCATGTTGTGCAGCCTGTTTCACCTTTGCACACATTTCTTTTTTCATGTCGGGGGTAAACGGCTGGGCAAAAACAAAAGAGCTGATGGAACAGGACAGCAGGGCCAATAACAATATTTTTTTCAAGATAGCTGTTTTACAGGCAGCTAAATTAGTGGTAAAATCAATGTTATGGGCATAAAAAAAGAGTTCATTGCTGAACTCTTCCATAGAAATATGCTAATGATTAAATTACCACCTTCTGTTTCCACCACCGCCACCGCGGTTGTTGGAATATCCACCGCCGCCGCTGCTTCTTTCTTCTCTTTCTTTGGCTACAGAAACAGACATTGCTCTTCCTTCAACTTCTTTGTTGTTCAGACCCAGCATAGCGTCTTTTCCTTCATCTTCTGAAGGCATTTCCACA
Source organism: uncultured Bacteroidota bacterium (assembly GCA_903878475.1). GTDB lineage: Bacteria > Bacteroidota > Bacteroidia > Chitinophagales > Chitinophagaceae > Ferruginibacter. Next base: position 7,946 of record CAIRHQ010000225.1, read on the forward strand.
AAACCAAAACCGCGTGACCTTCCGGTCTCTCTGTCGGTGATCACCTTTGCAGAAGAAACTGTTCCAAATTTTGAAAACAAGTCATTCAATTCTGCATCATTGGTGTTAAAACTTAAATTTGACACGTAAATGTTCATAAAAAAAAATTAAAAATAAAAAATATAAATACCTGTGCAATACAGAATAAAACAGGCTAAAAAGACGAGAAAACTATTACGGGAGAAAACTTGTAAGAATTGAATCTATCCTGAAGGCTGCAGTTACAGCAATAAAACACAGTGCAAACATAGGCTTAATAATCCACAAAACCCGCATTAATCCTGAATTTGCCCGATTTAGCTTGTGGAAACCTCTTCATTTGGGTTAAACTTAACATATGAGCCTATAACTTTAATGGTCAATTGTTGTTATTAGCCTAAACTATTAGATCATGAAACCCCTATTCTTTATTTTGATCGCGTTCACCGGACTGGTATCCTGTGCACAAACACAAAATGGTGCTATAAAAATTCCGCTGCCGGTAAAACAGAAGCCGGTATCCAATGAAGCTGTTGCCAATTTTGCAGAAGGATGTTTCTGGCATGCAGAAATTGTTTTTCAAAGTTTGGTGGGCGTTCGGGATGCTGTATCGGGTTATGCAGGAGGACATGTTGCCAATCCGGATTATGAAACTGTAGCATCAGGTTCTACCGGACATGCAGAAACGGTTCAGGTATATTATGATCCCTCGAAGATCAGTTATGCAACCCTGGTAGATGCTTTCTTTGCCAGTCAGAACCCCACTACCCCCAACCAACAGGGAAATGACCGGGGCACAGAATACCGGTCCATCGCCTTTTACCGCACGGCCCAGGAAAAACAGATCATTGAGGCAGCCATCAAGAAGCTGACCGACAGCAAAAAATATAAGAACCCCATTGTTACCGAAATAAAGCCCTTTACTAATTTTTATAAGGCCGAAGATTATCATCAGGAGTATATCTATAATCATCCCGAGAATCCATATGTCTCAAATGTATCGATCCCTGAATTTTTAAAATTCAAGAAAGAATTCAATGGGAATTTTAGATGATGATTGTTCATAGCAATACCATTCCACCATGGCCTTGCATGCAGTTGAATACATTTGATAGGGTAATGTTGAAAGGGATAACGGTTAGGACTATGCGGCTTTTTTGCCCATGCCCATCACCATACCCAAAATAGCTCCGATCACCGCCGTAATAGCTGTATATGCAGCCACATCAGCCGCCATACCTGTTTTGCTGATCACGAGACTGGTTCCATACATGATGCAGTCGAACGAGGCTACACCCAGGAAACCGATCACGCCACCGGTAATAAAGCCGGATACCAGGCTGTTAACCTGTGCCCGTACAAAAATAAAACTGAGTAAGAAACCGGCCAGTAAATTGCCCCCGGCAATATACAGGAACTGGAAATTATCCATGGTACGATCCACGCCAGTAGCAACCCCAGGATGGGCCTGCATGAAACTCATGATCAATTTTCCGTAAACGGCATAACTAAGTCCGAAATAAAGCGCTCCGGCGATGATTCCGCCGATCAATAATTTCTTGATGTCCATAATGCTTGAATTTTGGTAAATGATAAGAACAAAATAATCATTCCTTTCCCAAAATGCAAATATGGACGAAGGGGGTTATACACAATAAATTAACCCGGAATAGATCAATTCAAATAAAAGAGATAGAAAGGACTTTATTTTTCTGATACCGACTTATCGATCTGCTTTCCAAAGAAATAACCCACAAGAGCTCCCACAGCAGCTCCAATAGCTAACCACAAGGCAGAAACGCCGGAAGCAAAATATGCAGAGCCCATTCCAAGAAGGGCACAGAAGATTACCGCAACAGTAACAGCACTACGCGATTTTTTGGCATGTTCAAGACTTCCGCCTGACTTATGTTGATCGTGGTGGTGTTTTCTTTGTTTAGATTTTGGCATATTTTTTTATTTTGAAATTACAGAAAAATTTTAGCATTAGCTATTCGGAGAATCAATCAAGCGAGAGTGTTTTAATCTGTTTGATAAAATCATACTGCAGGTCCTCATGCATTCCCTTCAGCAATTTATCAATTTTTTTTATCTGACCGGTATATAAGTTCAGCAATGCCTGGCTATCCCTGATCGATATCGGACAGGCTTTCAGGGCTCCGCAAAAATGGATCAGCCATTGAATTTCGGCCACCAATGAATCGGTATAACGGGCGTACTTACTGATCATCCGGAGTATTTTACGGGATGATTTCTTTACAAAGTATAAGCTGCTGAGGTTGATGGCAGCCATCTGCAGGTTGATCTCCTGCTTTACATTCTCAATATAGGCCTGCTCATCAAAGGATTCGAACAACAGATAGGTCAGCAATTCCTTGTTTTCCTTTTTAAATTTTCCCAACCGAAGGCAAAGGCTGGTCAAATCCTTTATGCTCAGGTTTTCCAATTCGGTTTGAATCTCTTTCAGTGAAGCCGCTTTCATACTGAAAATTACTGATTTTTATGGATCAACACCTAAAGGAAAGCCGGTTCAACTCATGGATAAAATATATCTTTAAAAAGTAAAGCAACTGTTATGGCCTCAAAAAAGAAACTTCCTTCGCCCATTACCATCCTGATGTTCGTGATCATTGCAGCGGCTGGTGCTACCTGGCTGATACCGGCCGGACAGTACAACAGACTGGCCTATTCAGCAGATACCGGATTTACCATCAATATGGCCAATAAAGACACGGTAGTTCCACTAACACAGCATACCCTCGATAGTCTGCAGATAAAAATATCACTCGAAAAATTCAAATTAGGCGCCATTCGTAAACCCGTTTCCATCCCGGGTACTTATCACAAGATGCCCGCTAACGGACAAGGATGGTTGCAAGTGCTGCAGGCCCCGCTGAAGGGGATCACTGAAACCATCGACATTATCCTGTTCCTGCTTATCATCGGCGGTTTCATGAATATTTTCAACGAATCGGGCGCCCTTGTTTTAGGACTCACCAGTTTGAGCCATAACATGAAAGGACGGGAAGCCTGGCTCATCATCATTCTTACTTTTCTATTTTCCTTTGCCGGAGCCTCCTATGGTATGGCAGAAGAAGCCCTGGTATTTTATCCGGTGATGGTTCCCTTGTTCCTGGCCGCGGGATACGATCTGCTTGTACCCGTTGCCGTTATATTTGCGGGAACCCAGTTGGGCACCCTCTCATCCTTCACCAACCCCTTCTCCACCATCATCGCCTCCAATGCGGCTGGCGTGAACTGGTCAAATGGGCTCAGTGGAAGGATTTTGATGTTCCTGCTGTCTACGGCCCTTACCATTATCTACCTGGTGCGTTATGCCAATAAAGTGAAAAAAGATCCTACGGCATCGATTGTATATCGCGTTGACGGGGAAGTAACTTCACCCTACCCTGCTATTTCAGACACTGAAGCAACTGTGCCCAAATTAGCAATGCGTACCAAGCTCTTGTTATTGTTATTCCTTTTTACTTTTTTAATAATGATCGGAGGTGTAGTGCTGAAAGACTGGTGGTTACTTGAAATGTCGACCTTATTCCTGGGCTCCTCAGTTTTATTGGCGGTGATCCTGCGGATGAAAGAAAAAACATTCATCACCCAGTTCATTAAAGGTGCAGAAGGTTTGCTGAGTGTTGCTTTTATTGTGGGGGTAGCCCGTGGAGTAACCATCATGCTGAACGAAGGGCATATCAGTGATTCTATTTTATATTATGCTGCTCAATTGGTTGGGGGTATGCCGCCAGCGCTGTTCATCGTGATGCTGCTGGCACTATTCATGGTGTTCACATTATTCATCTCTTCCTCTTCCGGAATGGCCGTTCTTACCATGCCCATCATGGGTGCCCTGGCCATCATGGTCAATGTTCCGGGAAGAGAGATCGTTAATACTTATTTATTTGGAATGGGCATCATGGGCTTCATGACCCCTACCGGACTCATCCTTCCATCGCTGGCATTAGTGAATGTAAGTTTGAAAGCCTGGTGGAAATTCATCTCTCCGCTGCTGATCATGTTATTTGTCCTGTGTGCAGTGTTCCTGATTGTAGGTATATACTTGTAAAACCATTATCAAGAGAGCGTTTTAACCAATTTCCCCAGCAGCACTCCATGATGATATACCTGCATGGTATAATTTCCTTTTTGGTAACGGTCGGCATTGATCGAAAATAATAATTTGGGCATTTCTGTACTGCCATGGTCAACATGCATTTTATACGAGTAAATTTTTTTGCCTTCCTCGGTATTGAAAACACCAGATTCCCAGACTGAATTTTTGATCACCTGTCCATCCGGCTGCAACAACACGATCATCAGGTCGGAATTATCGAATTGATGATGATTATTCCTGACCACTATCGAGCCAACCAGTTTATCGGTTAAAGCTGCCCGGTTTGTTTCCGTTTCATTTTCATTTCCAATGGCCAGTAAACTCAGTTCAGCAATTGTATAATCACTAGCGATGGAATTCTCTACTGCAGTTTTAGTAGTGAATGAAACCCGTTGAATGCTTCCGTTGTCGGTCAGTTTCCTTTTCCCGGTAAGTTGTTCCAGTAAAGCCGCCAGCTTTTGATTCTCATTTTCTACATCCCGGTTATGGCTGATTAATTCATTTACCCTTTGTTGCAATTCGCCGATTTTCTGTGCAGCCATATTCAGATTGGCATCGGTACTATGATTGTTCAGTAAGGCTGCGATCTCATCCTTCAAGCGGTAAAATTCAGCCATCTTTTGATCCAGTGCAGTTTTCAACGAATCGGCATGGTCCCAGGTGGAATCAAGCCTGGTATCGAATTTATTTACCGTGGCGGTATAAAGCGTTTGCAAAGAATCGCGGGTATTGTTGGTTGGAATGAGCAAAGGTTTAGCAGGTATCGGCACCGTGGCTTCTGAAGAGGGGGTTTTAATATAAACACGATACCCCCAGGTCCATAATAACGTGAACGACACCACGAATAACAGAAAGGATACGATCAACAGCCATACCGATTTGGCATCTTTCATGAATGGAAATGTTGAATACTATATGATTGAATGACTTATTTGCTGATCGCCTTGTTCACATACGCAGAGATCCAGCCCACTTGTCCGTTCTTCACCAAGAAGAACTGCTTTTTCTCATACACCCCTTCAAACTGGCGCATGATCTTCAGCAAGAGCCCGGTACCAGCCATCAGGGCTTTCTGGTCGAACACCTGGTTCACCCTCCTGATCTCTTTGCCTACAGCAGCCTTATCAATGAGGTTATCTGCAATTCCGTGTAAAATAGCCGAATCAGAAATACTGGGATAGTTACTAAAGATCCTTTCATTGAATTTTGACAGGTCATCGTACGTAACTGGTACAACCGGATTATCTGCCAGTTCGGGATACATTAAGGTAGCCAGTGACCAGGCAATTCCACCGCTAAAAGCAATATTATCACTCATGGGATAGGCGCCGCTTTCATTGATGGCATACACGATCTCTGAATTTTCAGCAGACAGCAAAACCCGCTCCAGTTGACGATTGTAATTGCCGATCGTTTTATCATTCTCACACCGCTTATCGGTCATATTTACGGTGCTCTTGGTTCCCCATCCGATCTGAAAAAGTTTCAGATCGTTGATATTACCCAACGGGAAATAGCCACCCTTGGTATTTCCGCTGCCGATATCAATCAGGAAGGTTGTATATCTCCTGCTTTCGGGTACAATACCCAAGTGTGATAATCTGGCTTCCTCCGTTACATCGATTACCGGAACAGAGCGGTTGGGTTCATTGATGGCCTGTTTAAAATCATTGATCAGTTTATTGATCCAATCAACCTTGCCCTCTTTATCTGCCTGTATCTTGATGCCACTGCTGACAACCGCATAAATGTTTTCAGGCGGAATTTTATAAATATTGTTAGCCGATAGGTAAAGTGTTTTAATTCCATTGAGGGTAGACTGATAAGAAGCATCTGTAAAAGAAATAAAATCGGTATTGATGGATGTATCTTTCAATACATTATACGCTCCATTTTTATGGGCATTCTTACCAATTTCAAGGATACTGAGTTTAACACCTTTGGCACCGATATCAATACCGGCATAGATAGTTGAATTATCAAATTTCAATTTGAAATTTGTTTGGGCAAGTAGATAGCCCGGACAGCATAATAAAATAGCTGCAGCTGAATATTTCAGCAGAAAGTTGTTAAGGCGCATTAGTCAGTGAGTTTACTGATTAAAAATAATACTATTATATGGGAGGGTTAGTCTAAGTACCCCAGTTGTGAAAAAAATGTGACTAACAGCTAGTACAAATAAAGTACCCCACAGTGAGCATTTTAATGAGGATCATGCCTGATCGGAAAATATATTTTACGCATTAACAAACCTTTAGCGATAAAATGAGTCAATAGCATACGTTTTGCTATGATCTAAGTATAAAACCTCTACAACATGAAACATTTTAAACTTTATGCGCTTATCGCTTTGGTATTCTTTTCTTTTTCAAGCATCACAGAATCCAAAGCGCAACAAGTAACGGTAAATATTTCCATGTTCCAGCAGGAACTGGGAACACATGGCCGCTGGTATAATCACCCCAGATATGGGCAGGTATGGAGCTATCATGACCGTAGCTTCCGTCCTTATTATACTGACGGGCATTGGGAATACACTAACTATGGCTGGTCATGGGTATCGGATTACGACTGGGGATGGGCTCCTTTTCATTATGGAAGATGGGAATACGATTCGATGGACGGATGGATATGGATACCCGGTTACGAATGGGCCCCAGCCTGGGTTAGCTGGAGTTCCTATGATGGTTATTACGGATGGGCACCTTTAGGGTTCGGACTTAACCTGAATATTTCTTTTGGAAGCATCCCGTATAACCGATGGACCTTTATTCCACGACGCAATATGTGCGACAGGGATATCCGACGCTATTATGTTTCAACAGAAAGAAATTATGGATTCAGACATGCGGTACTGATCAATAATCACGAAAGAAATGAAAGAGATGGTAGATATTTCAGAGGCCCTGAAAGAAATGAAGTGGAAAGATATACCACTAACCGGATCGAAGAGCGCAGGGTTGATGACAGAGAAAGGAATGGCTTCAGGCCGGAACGCAATGACCGGAACATAGAACGTGACCGGAATCAATCTGATAATATGGTTAGGGATAGAGATAGAAGAACGAATGACCTGCCGGTTAGAACGGAAGATAACAGGAAGCCAAATCGTGAAGAAACCAGGAAACCCAATCAGGAAAATAATAACCCAAGAAATGATAATCGGGTTAATGGGAACAGGGAAAATAATATCCCCGGCCGCACACAAACTATTGACAGGCCCAATCGTGACCAACGAACCCCACCCATCAGGGAACAGCGGACCAATGAAATAAGAAGGGACAATGGGAATGGGAATGAAAGGACAAAACCTACAGAAACCAGAAGGGAAAACAATAATCCCAAAGGAAATGGCCGAAAAGGAGATCAGTAACAGGATCGTATAGAAAATATGCCCGGGGGAAGTTTTAACTAATTTCCCCCGCATGTTTTTACATGAAGAAAAAAACAGATTTTAACCTTATCTTCATGGCCACTTAAACAGGCATATATCGATATGAGCTTTACTTACAGATCAAAAATCAATAGGTCCGGGATCAGTTTTATATACCTGTTTCTGTTCACCCTGATCATGGGATTCAGCAAAACTGCCAAAGCTCAATGCCCTGTGAACATTGATTTTGAGTTGGGTGATTTTACCAATTGGAAATGCTGGGTAGGTACACACTATATCCTGCCTTCTAGTAAGGATACAATCGATGTAGGCACCATACCTGTAGCCCCCATTCCCGGTCGCCATGCCATGCTATCCGCTGTTCCAGGTAATGGCATCGATCCCTATGGTTTGTTTCCAAAGAACTGTCCAAATGGGAGCGGCCATTCCATTCAACTTGGGAATACCACTACAGCAGGATCTTCTATTGCACAGGGGGTATCGTATACATTTACCATCCCAGCCGGACAAAACGAGTTCAGTCTCATTTATCATTATGCCGTGATCGTACAAGAAAGTGTAGCTACTCCGCATACTGATCCACAACAAGCCAGTTTAACCATTGAAGTAAAAAACCTCAGCGATAATACTTTATTAGGGTGCTCTTCATTCTCTTTTCATGCTACTAGCGGGGTGCCAGGATTTTTCCCGTCTACGGTTAATTTTAATGTGAAATGTAAAGACTGGGCGGCCAGCACCATCAACCTTGATGGCATGGCAGGAAAAACAGTTCAGATATTCTTTAAAACGGCCACATGCACTTTTGGCGGACATTTTGGTTATGCTTATGTAGATGTAAACCCTGAATGCAGCAGCTCATTTGTAGGCGCAACATTCTGTCCGGATGATACCGCCATTAATGTTACTGCTCCTTATGGATATCAGAATTATACCTGGTTCAACAGCGGTTATACCCAGATCCTGGGCAATACACAAATCCTGCACCTGAATCCCCCGCCCCTTTCTGGTTCTGTAGTGCATGTTGAGGTGGTTCCCTATAGCGGTTATGGATGTGTAGATACATTGACAGCGAATTTACTGGATACACTTACCATACAACCCTATGCAGGAAAAGACACAGCCTTATGTTTGGGCAGCGGTGCCGTGCAACTGGGGGCTCCACCGGTACTTGGACTCGTTTATAAATGGGTGCCCGCTATAGGTTTAAGCAATCCGGATATATCCAACCCAATCGCTAACGTTACCGCATCCACGCAATACGTTTTATTCGTTTCACATGATGGTGGAGGATGCCTCACCACGGACACGGTGAATGTTGATCTCATACAATACGATACTACCCTGCAGGTTACCGGTCCTTTGGCGCAATGCTCAGCGGGCAGTGTGCCTGTTGTTTTAACGGTTCCTCCGGGTGCCGACAGCATTCAATGGTATCGGAATGGTGTAGCCATTCCCGGCGCTAATCAGGTACAGTATACCGTAACCCAGTCGGGTATTTATTATGCATCACTCATTAGTTTTGCCGGATGCAGTTTTGATACCCGGATGCAACAGATCGATATTTTTCAAACACCGGTGGCCGATTTTTCAGTGAATAATCCGGACCAGTGTTTCAATGCACATTCGTTCATATTTGTCAATGCCAGTACACCCCCTTCCGGCACTCCTGTGTACAGATGGGATATGGGCGATGGTACAATTATAAACACTGCCAATGTGGTATATAGTTATGCTACTCCCGGTACTTATCTGGTTAATTTCAGCATCACCGGAGATGGCGCTTGTACCAGTAGCAAATCAATAACTATTCATATATACCCAAGTCCGAAAGCAGGATTTAAAGTCAATACCCCCAACCAATGCTTTAAGAATAACTTTTTTGTATTTACCGATACCAGCAGCATTTCTGCCGGAGCCCTGCAATATCATTGGGACCTGGGCGATGGCACGCTGGCCACCTCACAAAATATTTCGCATAGCTATGCGGCACCGGGCATTTATACCGTAAGTCTGAGGACCGATGCCACCGGTGTCTGTACCGACCAGTTCATCACTACCGTAACCGTGTATCCCAGTCCGATCGCTTCATTCTCTGTGAATGCCTTGAATCAGTGTTTTGTAGGACATCAGTTCATCCTCACCAATGGCAGTACCCCTGCAGGTGCTGCTTATCTGTGGACGATGGGCGATGGCAATCAATACAGCATTACTGATGTGAACCATAGTTATACCCTTCCTGGTGCCTATACCATTAAATTACGGGTAACCACCACCGATGGCTGCCTGGATAGCACAAGCACTAACGTGAATGTATACCCGATGCCAACCGCTGATTTTCTTGTTCAACCCATCTGTACAGATCTAACCGTACCGTTGATCAACAAAACCATCAACAATACGATTTCAACCATGAATTATTTCTGGGACTTGGGCAACGGACAGTTATCCGGAGTGCGTTCCCCATCTTATAGTTACAGTGCACCTGGAACCTATACCATTACCCTTTCAGTAAATACAGTTCAATGCCCTGCCCCCTTGAGTACCAAACAACTCAATATTGTGGTAGACGCACCTTTGCCTGGCATCCGTTACCCCGATAAAGATGCAGTGATGTTCTTCCCAGAACCGCTGGAGGCCCGGATATTTGGAAACACGGTATTATGGAAACCCGCTACCAGTCTTGATTTTAAAACCAGTTACAAACCCACATTCCGGGGTCGTGACCCACAATTGTATTTCATAGAATTGAGGACCAATACAGGATGTTTAACCGTTGATACCCAATTGGTGAAGACCCATAAAAAGATCGAGATCTATGTGCCTTCCGGATTTACACCTAATGGCAATGGAGTAAATGATTACCTGCGACCTATTTTAATGGGATTTGAAAAAGTAAATTATTTCAGGATCTATGATCGCTGGGGAAAATTATTATTTGAAATGAAATCAGACAGACCAGGATGGGATGGCAAGACAGGCAATACGCCACAGGAAATGCAATCAGTGGTTTGGATGATCGAAGCGGTGGATGTGGATGGTGTAGTACATCATAAACAGGGTACTACAGTGATCATCAGGTAAAATCTAAAATGGAATGGAGTGTAAATAATTGATATCATTCAGAAATGATATTCCAGTGGCTATTTATTTCTTTGCCTTCTTCAAATGATTGCTCTACTTGCTTTATCAGCATCTAAGTTCTTCAACATTTCAATCAGCACAGCCCTTTCTTTAACGCCGGCATTATTGGGATCAAAAGAATGCATATCTGTTCTTACATTTTGAATATCGGCTTCGGAAATTACATCGTTGATATCGCGCAGATGCAGGTGTATCTTTTCGTAGGTAATCACATCTGCATAAGACTTGGAAGAAAAAGTAATGGTTTCCTTAAGGCGATCATTCCAGCGGTTTATTTTAGACATAACCATTTATTTAGCTAAATGTAGCCATATCCAATCTGCCAATACTGAAAGCGGAAAGAATTAATCTAAACATAACATTGAAGGCAAAAAGCCATGCCTTTTGGAATTCAGTGTTACTATAAGCTAAAAACAAGGAGAAGTAATAATTCAGTAAGCCATCAACGGCCCCTATCGCGGTTAAATCCACCACTATTCCTTCCAGGCTGTGAACTTCCGCGCTCTTCCGCTTCTTTCACCACCAGTGGCTTTTTACCCAACGAAATATCATTCAGATTCTCTATTGCATCCCTGGCCTCAGTGGCATCGGGCATATCTACAAAGGCAAAGCCGCGGCTTTTACCAGTTTCTTTGTCAATAGCTACTTTGGCGGATGCCACGGTTCCGAATTTCTCAAATATCTCTTCCAATTCGGCATCATCAAGATCATAGGGTAAGCCAACTACAAAAATCTTCATAACTTCTTTTTTTTAAAAGTACATAATTTATATCAGTCGCCCGATGAAATGACCATTTTTTAAAGGAAAAGCATGGTGAACTCAGTTACTGGAGCAGTTTTTCCAAAAAGACAAATTCCAGCGGCTCCAACGGGATACCAAATCGATGGTCAGCCGGAAATGGGGCCCTTTCTCCAGTTTCCCGATATCCATGGCGCAAATACCAGTTGATGAGTTCCTGCCTTACAGATATCACCGTCATAAAAATACGGGGACTGTTCTTGCTTTGGGCA
>CAIRHQ010000226.1 GCA_903878475.1 uncultured Bacteroidota bacterium
CAAACTGCAAACTGCTCCCGTTTGCTAACGGGACCAACTGCCAACTTACCTACACTCACAAGGCCAATCCCTATCCAGATCAATGCAGGTAACCACCAACATGCCGTCATCTTTGGGGGCAAATACGATACGCACATGCTGTTTATCGTGCGTTACCCCTTCCAGTGGAAATGATTTACCGCGACCATCATCTTCTATCTTACTATAATTAATGGTACCCGATTCCAGAATTTCTTTTACTTCCGATTCGTCAATATGGCGGCATTCCATTCGGCAGCGGGCATGTTTGCTATACAAGAGATGATTGTTTCGGCGATCGAAGCCATCTTCTACCCTGTTTGGGTTTTCGCTGGGAGGCAGTACCGCAGGTATGGTAAAATGATCGGTTGTATTGTTGTTCCGATGCGGCGCCACTCCAACCTGATTCATTTTTACATAAATGAATAACAAGGCAGAAGCAATGAGGAAGAGAAATGGCAGGTATTTTTTAAACATCCTGCAAGATAAATAAATTAGGATACCGATATAAATCCGGGCAAATCTATACTGATCCGTTCCTGCCCTGTTTCCATCAGTTCTTCCTCAAATTCGCTAATTTTGCTCCCCATGGGCAAAACCGTTGCACTACATACATTGGGCTGTAAGCTTAATTTTTCGGAAACCTCCAGCATGGGCAGGTTATTGGAAGACGAAGGCTTTGAAAAAAAGCGATTTGAAGAGGTTGCCGATATTTATGTGATCAACACCTGTTCGGTAACAGATAATGCGGACAAAGAATGCAGGATGCTGGTGCGGCGTATACAACGGAAGGCACCGGAGGCAGTAGTAGTGATCACCGGTTGTTATGCGCAGTTGAAACCAAAAGAGATTGCTGAAATACCTGGGGTAGACTTAGTACTGGGTGCAGCCGAAAAATTCAATATCGCGGATCATTTAAAAGAGATCAGTAAGGGAGATAGTGCCCGCATCTGCAGTTGCGATATTGAGGACGTGAATATTTTTACATCATCACATTCTGTACATGAACGTACCCGTGTATTTTTAAAAGTACAGGACGGTTGTGATTACAATTGTTCATTTTGTACCATCCCCATGGCCCGCGGAAAAAGTCGGAGCAATAACATAGAAAATGTGCTGGAAAATGTTCGTGCAATAGCCCTGCAGTCTGTGAAAGAAATTGTGCTAACGGGTATCAACCTGGGTGATTTTAAAGATCCGGAAACAGAGGGTGATTTTTATAGCCTTATACAAGAACTCGATAAAATTGAGGGCATTGCCCGTTATCGTATCTCTTCCATTGAGCCCAATTTGCTTAGTCAGGAGATCATCGATTTTGTAGCCCGCAGCCGATCATTTATGCCGCATTTTCATATCCCTTTGCAGAGTGGAAGCAATAAAATACTGGGCATGATGCGCAGGCGGTATAAAAAAGAATTGTATGCCGAAAAGATCAGGTCCATCAAGTCGGTGATGCCCCATTGCTGTATCGGCGTGGATGTGATCGTAGGTTTTCCGGGCGAAACAGAAGAAGATTTCAAAGAAACGGTCCATTTTTTGCAGGAATTGGATATTTCCTACTTGCATGTATTCACTTATTCGGAAAGAGCCAATACCTTTGCTGAAGAGATGCCAGCGGTGGTGCCAATAACGGTAAGGAATGAACGAAATAAAATATTGCGCAACCTGAGTTACCGGAAGATGCTGGCATTCAGCAACCAGTATATCGGTGAAACCCGAATGGTACTGTTCGAGTCGGCAAACAGATCGGGTATGCTGGAAGGTTATACCGACAATTATATTAAAATCACGGCTCCGGCCAATCCCGAATGGGAAAACAACATAGTAGAATGGACAATATAAATGATGATAAGCTGATCAAATACCAGGTAACGGTACAATTTGAGATGAACGAGGAGTTCATGAGTTTTGTTCCGGCCCATCGGTTATATGTCAATAGTCTGATCGAGAAAAATATCCTGGATTATTATACCGTAAGCATGGAAACCCAGCGCAGCTGGATGGTGATCAATGCCTACAGTAAAAAAGATGTGGAAAAGATACTCAGCAAATCTCCGCTGTATCAATACTGGACCATTGAAATTGATGAGCTATTCGTTTATGATGGACAATCTTATCGACTTCCTGCATTGCAGTTGAACTAACCTGCTGATCTCATAACATTTCTCCGCCTCGGTTCGTTTCTTCACGAAACGAAATGTTCTGCCTCGGTTCGTGTCTTCACGAAACGAAATGTTCTGCCTCGCTTTTTTTTCCGTTTCGTGTGTCACGAACCGGGGCGGTGGAGTCGGCAAACAGATCGGGGATGCTCCGCCTCGGTTCGTGTCTTCACGAAACGAAATGTCTCCTCGCCCTGGTTCGTGGCACACGAAACAGTTTCATTTCAATACTGCTTGGTTAATAGTACACGAAATAAATTCATTCACCATCAAACACGGTATATAGGTTGCTCTTTTTCCGTTTCGTGTGCCACAAACCAAGGCAGAGCTGACGGAACACAGAATGCCAGCACAGCAGAAAGCCCCCTCGTTGGTGGTCATGCTATCGGACAGTTTTCAAGTACTAAAACCATTTGCTTAAGAGCTTGTTTTTTCGTAAATTCGTAAGGTGAAAAAACGAGCAAAAATAGCACTTGACTTTGAGGTTGATAAGCTTACAAATTCAATCCAAAATACCATTTCAGGCGACAGTTTCCCAACAGAAGTTAGTCGTTTGACAAAACCTGACTTAAAAAAGGTTACGAAGAAAAGCGGCTGGGCTTTTAATTGGAAAACTGAACTTGACGATAACACAAGAGAAGTTTACAAATTGACAATTAGTAATAACCCAAATATCATTCAAGGTATCTTAAGTCTTACTATTGAGCCTGACCATGTTTATATGGACTTATTGGAAAGTGCTCCTTTTAATAGAGGAAAAAATAAATTGTACGAAGGCGTTGCTGGAAACTTAGTTGCTTATGCTTGTAAAGTTTCGTTTCAATAATAACAGCTTTCAAAATTGCAGAATGGAAAAAGTAGACACGCCTCTTAACTTGAGATTGCTTATTGGACAACTTGCAATCATCTTTTTAATTCTTG
>CAIRHQ010000227.1 GCA_903878475.1 uncultured Bacteroidota bacterium
CAATCTGACACTATTTTTCCCCTTTGCCATATTTCACAATTTTTTATTCCACTTTTGCCAAATGTTTAAACGGCTTGAGCAACACTGGCGTGTCAATTCAGTCAACCTGGCGTTGATTATAACCACTTTTGCCCTGGGTGGATCTGCCTGCGGATTCAGTGCCAGAAAATTACTGATATGGATGCAAGTGGAAAAGGGGGTTGCCTGGTGGAATTTTTACATCATCCTGGTGTTTTTACTCTGGCCGATATGCGTTACGCTCATCAGCATCCCACTTGGTCAGTTCAGCTTTTTTAAACGATATATCTTCAGAATATGGAATAGGGTCAGCGGTAAAAAGAAGACCCGGGTAGCTATTTTCGCCTCTGGAGCCGGATCCAATGCTCAAGAGATTATTAATTATTTCTATTTATCTGGAACCGTGAATATTTCCCTGATCGTTTGCAATAAACCCGGTGCGGGAGTGATTTCTATAGCCAATAAAGAGAAAATCCCCTGCCTGATGATTAAAAAAGAGGATTTTCTCAACCCCCAGCAATTCATCAAACAGCTTTCAGAACATAAGATCGACTTCCTGGTACTGGCCGGTTTTTTATGGCAGATACCGGAAGCGCTCATTAAAATTTACCCAGGGAAAATCGTCAATATCCATCCCGCCCTTTTGCCCAAGTATGGAGGCCCCGGAATGTATGGCCATTTTGTACATGAAGCCGTGATCGCCAACCACGAAATAGAAAGCGGTATCAGCATCCATTTTGTGGATGAACAGTACGACCATGGAAAATTGATATTTCAGGCTATTTGTCCCATAAATTCGGCTGAAACGCCGCAAACACTGGCACAAAAAATACATGAGCTTGAACACAAACACTATCCGGAGGAGCTTGAAAAAATAATTACCAGCGGTAAATAAGCTGGCGGTTTTCTTATTAACTTTCCATCCTAAATCACCTGACATGAAACGAATTTCCCTACTCGGAATTTGCTGTATCCTGGCATTCACGATTGCCCGGGCCCAAACCGATACCCTGCCTTCATTTGTAAAAGATAGTCTTGATAATTATATTAACCGGGCCATGCAAGATTGGGAAATTCCGGGCCTTTCACTGGCCATTGTAAAGAACGGAAAGCTGGTGATGGCCAAGGGCTATGGGGTAAAAGAAATGGGAGGCACTGATAAAGTGGACGAGAACACCCTTTTCATGATCGGCAGCAATAGCAAGGCCTTTACAGCCACCGCCCTGGCTACCCTCGATGCAGAAAATAAATTATCGCTCGAGGATAAGGTAACCAAATGGATCCCCTCGTTCAAACTGGAAAATAAAGCCGCAGGCGAACAAGCCATTGTTCGTGATCTGCTTTGTCACCGTATCGGGTTCATGACCTTCCAGGGTGATTTTACTTATTGGACGAGTAACCTTACCCGCAAGGAAGTGATCGAGAAGATGAGTCATATCAAAGCAGTATATCCTTTCCGTACCAAATGGGGTTATACCAATGCCGCATTTTTAACCGCAGGAGAGATCATACCCGCTGTGACCGGCAAATCCTGGGAAGATTATATCAAAGAAAAAATATTTACACCATTGGGTATGAACAATAGTCTGGCCCTGAGCAAAGACTTTCCAAATGCCCCCAATAAATCCGTACCCTATACCTTAGTGGATGGAAAAATTGCGCGTATTCCTTACTGTTATATTGACAATCTGGCTCCTGCAGGCAGCATCGGATCATCGGCCAGCGATATGAGTAAATGGGTGATGATGCAACTGGGCAATGGAAAATATGAAGGCAAAGAAGTGATCCCACAAAAAGCCATTCAAAGCATTCGATATCCCAATTCCATCATGGGCAATGGCAGTACATTATTTAATAAAAGTAATTTCACTTTGTATGGATTGGGATTAGAATTGCAAGACTATGAAGGAAAAAGGATCGTATCGCATACCGGCGGAGTAAATGGATATGTAAGCAGTGTTACGATGGTGCCTTCCGATAAACTGGGCATTGTGATCCTCACCAACACCGACCAGAACGCTTTGTACGAAGCCCTCAAATGGGAGATCCTGGATGCTTACCTGGGATTACCTTATCGCAATTACAGCAAGAATTACCTGGATTATAGCAAGGGTCAACGCAATAAAGATCTTGCTACAGAGAAAAAATTAATAGACTCTATTGGCCTAAAACTACCCACCGGTTTGCCGCTTACCGCGTACACCGGTGACTACAGCAACGAGGTATATGGCAAAATGAAAGTAGTGTTGGAAAATAATGAACTGAGGATGCGTTTTGAACACCATCCAGCGATGTACGCCAAACTGAGTGCATTGGGAGGCAATCGTTTTTATGCAGCCTTCTCCGATCCTGAATTTGGAACCGCTGTTTTTCCCTTTCATGTAGAAAACGGAAAAGTAAAAGGGGTAACCGTGAAAGTTGCCGATTTTGTAGAGTATACGCCTTACGAATTCAGCAGGAAATAGGCTGTAAAAGCGAAATCATAGTTAAAACAATGGTTTAGCCGTGTACTAAGGATCCATTGCTGTAATATTACGCCTTCAAATTTTATATACTGTTGCGCTTACCTTTAAAAATAATTTTACTGATCTCGATTTGCTTGGGAGCTTATACTCCCTTGTCGGCACAATTTATATTAAGTGGTACGGTATTCGATTCTTCCAAAATAAATTATGTAGAAGGTGTACGGGTGGTGAGCACGGGTGGTTTGTTTACGGTAACCGATTCGATGGGCGTTTATCATTTGAAGGTTACAGAGAAAGATTCGGTCTCTTTTAATTTCCGCAATAAGCCCACCCAGAAATTTCCGATAAAAACGATTCCCGATCCCAGTCATTTCGATATTTCGTTACGCATCACCGTTAGGGGCAAGTACAGTACCCTGAAAGAAGTGGTGGTATATGCCAAATCATTCCGGCAAGATTCTATCGAGAACCGGCAAACCTATGCCAACATATTCAATTACCGCAAACCCGGATTACAAACCAGTACCAACCCCGATGGGGTGGTGGGTGCCGACGTAGATGAACTGATCAACCTGTTTCGATTTAAAAGGAATAAACGCCTGCATGCTTTCCAGAAAAGGCTGGAGCAACAGGAGGAGGACCACTATGTGAATTATCGTTTCAATAAAACACAGGTAAGAAGGATCACCCAATTACAAGGCGATCAGCTCGATAGTTTTATGGTACGGTATCGCCCCAGTTATGAATTTACCAGCAACGCCAGTGAAATGCAGTTCAACCAGTACATATTGAACTGCCTGTACAAATACAAGATCTACCTGCTGCAACAAGATGCAAAAAAGCAGGATCCCTGATCTAAAGCTTACGGTATCGACCGCAATTTGCAACCTGTAAACTCCGTCCATTTACCTACATTTGGTATCATAACTTAATTTATGGAACAGCTTAATTTAGGCATAGGAACCCGGCTGCAACATACCCACTATGGCCCGGGTGTTATTGTGGGTATCCGTTATGCCAGCTATCTTATCTCTTTTATCCATCATGGCATCAAGGAAATTGAAAAAACCGATGAGCAACTGGATGAGATCATCCCCGAAAATGTGAGTGTTGAAGTGGAAACTGCATCCGAAATGGAAAGTTCCATACTCAAAATATTGAGGCAATGGGGCGGCATCACAGAGATCGTTC
This sequence comes from uncultured Bacteroidota bacterium, assembly GCA_903878475.1. Taxonomy (GTDB): domain Bacteria; phylum Bacteroidota; class Bacteroidia; order Chitinophagales; family Chitinophagaceae; genus Ferruginibacter. The sequence continues at coordinate 3,675 of CAIRHQ010000227.1, forward strand.
CCATCGGCGATAAATGGGTGGGCGGTACTTTGTCGCTGCAAGCTGCCGATCAATCACTGAAGCCCAAGGAAATCCCTATCGATGATTTCTTTCATAAAATAGTGATGCTGCGCGACCGCCTGCGGGTGCTGGAACAAAATATTAACAGCCATAAAAAACTAACGGATGAAGAAAAAGTGAATATCCAGCAATACATTACCCGTTGCTATGGCTCACTCACTACTTTTAATGTGCTGTTTAAAAATAAAGAACACTGGTTTGTTGGAGATAAAACCGGAAGCGAATCATAAAACAATCCTTCATGAAAAAAATATTCTTTTGTGTGGCCGCATGCTTTGCGATGCTATGCAGTGATGCCCAATCCTACAAAAAATTGCACGATCGGGCCATCCTGGTGGATACGCATAACGATATTCTTACCACGGCCATAGACAAACATTATGCTATTGACCAGGATCTTCGAGGCAAAACGCATTCAGATCTTGCCCGCTGGAAAAAAGGAGGTGTAGACGCAGAAATATTTTCGGTGTGGTGCGACGGCTTGAAAAAAGATCCCTATGCCTGGGCCAATCTGGAAATGGATACCCTGCTGGCCTGGGTGCAACGCAATCCCGATAAGATCAGGATGGTGGGTACACCGGAAGAATTGGTTCAGGCGGTAAAAGAAAAAAAGCTGGCGGCCATGTTTGGCGTGGAAGGCGGACATATGATCGAGAACGACCTGAACAAACTGGATGCCTTATTTCGGAAAGGCGCGCGGTATATGACCCTCACCTGGAACAACTCGAACGACTGGGCCAGTTCTGCCTTGGATGAAACTACCCGGCCCGACTCGCTCAAACACAAGGGACTCACCGATTTTGGTAAACAGGTGGTGAAGCGCATGAATGAATTGGGCATGCTGGTCGATCTATCGCATGTAGGTGAACAAACTTTCTGGGATGCCATCCGTACCAGTACCAAACCCGTCATCGTATCTCACAGTTGCGCTTATACGCTATGTCCGTTCAGAAGAAATTTGAAAGACGACCAGATCCTGGCCGTAGGCAAGAACGGGGGTGTGATCCACCTTAATTTTTACTCAGGATTCCTCGACAGCAATTTTTTTAAGCACAGCGATGCCTTTATGGAAAGGCATAAAATAGAAAGAGACTCCATGTTAAAAATTAATCCTGAACCCTATTTCAGCGAGGAATATCTTTTCGGAAAATATCCTGAAGAAGTTGAGGCCATGCGTCCTCCATTATCCATCTTACTGGATCACCTCGATTATATCGTAAAGCTGATCGGTACTGATCATGTAGGCATTGGAAGTGATTTTGACGGCGTAAATTCTTTGCCCCGTGAACTCAACGATGTGGCCGATATGCCCTTGATCACAAAAGAAATGGTAAAAAGGGGTTATAGTAAAAAGGATATCCGGAAAATACTGGGCGGAAATTTTATCCGATTATTCAAAGAAAATATGAAGTAAAATTTTTTTACAAATTATTCTGCAACAAAAAGCCCGACTACTATTAGCCGGGCTTTTACATTTTCATAAGGAATTATCTTAATCGCATCAGCACAATCGTGCCTCTTTTCAATATCAATACATTGTTGAGTACCTGGAACTGGTCTACTGATCGTAAAGCAGCCAGAAAATTGTTTTCAAAAGCAATGTCAACGCAAAACATCTTGGTTACTGCAAATTCACCAAAACTCAGGCGATAGCTGTCGATTGAATAATTTCCATTGATCCGGTTACAGCCACCCGATCCGCTCACGCGTTTATCACTGGCACTAAAATAAAGATGAGCGTCTTTCTCTGTTCCGCTGATCTGTACAGGAGTTCCATTGATCTCCATGAGCGTCCATTTGCGATTGGCCCAACTATAATCTGCCGTTTGTGGTGTCATCAATTGAGTACAGCTTACCACGCTTACCAATACGGCAAGGAATAAAATAATTTGTTTCATAAGTATGTATTTAGAGTACAAAAATAAAATAACAGAATAATTTAGCTTGTAGTAAAAATTCTACATTTCCGCAAAATTGGATTAAATAAAACTATTGATTAAGCAGTTTCAATAGTTTTTCATCTAGGCTATAAATATCATCCCTGAATTGAAGTGAACCGTCCGATCCCACAAATGCTGTAAAATAGCCGATATACACTGGGATCTTATTTTTGAGGGTTACAAATTTTTCCTTGCCTGCATGCATTGCCGAATCAATTTTTTCTTCGGTCCAGTAGGGATCTTGCTTCAATATCCGTATGGCCAGGTCGCGCGGTTTATTTACCCGTATACAACCATGACTAAATGCCCGGTTATCATTATTGAATAAAGATTTAGAAGGCGTATCGTGCAAGTAAATATTATTGGAATTGGGGAACAAGAATTTTACCAGTCCGAGCGAATTGGTAGGACCCGGCAACTGCCTTATATTACCACCATTCCATTCCATACGATGAGCAGCAAGGTAATTGCGATTCCTGGCCATACTCGGTTTTATTTCTTTGCGAATAATTTCGCTGGGTATATTCCAGTAAGGACTAAAAACCACGTATTGCATCTTACCGCTGAAGATTACTGTTTTGGTCATTTGCTTTCCTACTACCACCTTGCATGTCCAGGTCTGCTTATTTTTCTCAAAATAATGCAGGGTATATTCCGGAATATTCACCAGGATAAATTCATTAGAAACAGTATCCCTAGGCATCCACCTAAAACGCTCCATATTCACCATGATCTGCTCAATGCGTTTACGGATGGGTACATTCAATTGGCTGATCAGGGCTTTAGTAATGAGGGTATCGGACTTTAACCCATAACTAGTTTTTGCATCATTCACGGCTTTTACCAATGCGGCATTATATCGACTGGAAGAATCTTTTGCTTCAAACATGCCTAATTGGGCTAAACGCTTTTTTAAAAGCGGAATTACTGATGAAGAATCATTGGGCTTAACGGTAACCCCTTTTGCAAAAGCCGGAACAGTTGTTTCGGTGGTCAATTTTTTCTCTATCTCGCGGTACTCGCCCAGATATTTTTTAAGTTTTTCGTATTGTGGGATCAGGGTGGCATTTCCTTCATGGTCAATATTTCCTGTCTTGAGATTATTTTCGAGCAATTCTACATACGAAAATTTCTTTGCCGGAATATACCATTTGATGGTTTCCAACTTATCAGAAACAGCTCCGGCATATACTTTTTTCACATAATTGAAATACTGACCGGTAAGCATCAGTTCCAATTCGGTATGAATACCCGGGTTATCATTGGCAGAATCGAGCTGCAACATATTATAAAACTCATCGTGATAGGGTACAGTTGCACGCACGCCTTCCGTTTCCAATTCATTGATATGAGCAAGTAGTTTATTGGTGGTTTCACGGAGGCCATTCTTATCAAACCAGATATAATTAAAATGGTTGGAATGATATAGGGTATCATACTGTTTGCTATACACTTTCAGTAATGGATACTTGGTTAAAAAAGTCTCCACGATGCTGCTGTCGAAAACTACATCCGATTCGGGAATGATAATGGCCGGAGGATCTTCCTGAATTGGAACTACCGCTTTAAGTTCTGATGATTTACTGGACGAAATGTTACAGGCTGTACCGATTACTATCATCAGTATTGTTGAAAAAAGGAGCACTTGTGATAGTACGTTTTTTGTGTAGTTCATTTTCTACAAGGGCTTTAGATTAAAAAATTGGATATATGATATCAAAGGCTGTAATACAATACTATTGGGCATTATAGGCTCCTGATATCGTCTGCAAGTTAAATAAATTATGGATCATCTTCGTCCCGATTTGTTCATATTTCATGCCGCAATTTTCTTACAATGTACCCTGTCCATTCAAATTAGTATGTAGTTTTGTAAACTAATTTTAATACCCTGTATGAAAAAAATTATCCTAGCACTAGCCACACTAGTGGTATTTGCCGCCTGTTCTCAAAACCCTTATTCCGATAAATCACTGGCTAAATCCTTTGCCCTCAATGTGGATTCTAGCCTGCAACAAATTGCCACAGAAAAAGGGGTACGCATCAGCATGAAGATCCATGCCCCCAATGGAAAATCATACTATACAGGGTATGATGGCAGAACCAAACAGCCCATCACCGATTTTGGTGGAACCATTGATATCGGCAGCTGCAGTAAAATGCTTACCGCTACAGCTGTGTTACAACTGGTTGAACAGAAAAAAATCAGTCTGGATACAAAATTGGTAGCCCTTTTACCCAATGATTCGGCCTATAAAAACCTGCACGTGATCAATGATACCGACTATATCAGTTCTATTACGGTGCTTCAACTGCTGAATCATACATCGGGATTACCTGAATATTTTTTAGAGAATGATGATGATAAAGAAATTGCCCAGCATGGTGATTCCAGTTTACGGTTTAGGCCCTGGCAATTGGTTGAGCTGGCAAAAAAGACAAACAAGGCAGGATTTAAACCAGGCACCGGTTTTAAATATTGCAATACCGGGTATATCCTGTTGGGCCTCATCATTGAAAAAATATCCGGAATAAAATATGAAGATTATATTCAGCAACATATCCTCGACCCGCTGAATATGAAGCATACTTATTTCGCTACCACCAACTCTCCTGCCAATAGGGCCCCCGGGCATTTTAAAGGAAAGCCATCAGGCATGCCTGCTACATTGGCCTGGTCGGCCGGTTTGCTGGTTTCTACCCTCGACGATATGGATGTGTTTATCAGGAACTGGAATGACGCAAAATTATTCAATGCGGAAACCGCTAATATGGTAAAAACAAAGAATTTCTCTGAGATGGGAATGGGAATCACTTATGGAATGGGAGTGATCAATCTACTCGGCACCAGTTATGGACATGCGGGGCAGACATTCGGATTCCAGGCATATATGGCTATCCTGCCTAACGGATATAGTTTCTGTTTCGGTGTAGATGATGCATCAGTGTCGGCCTGGGACCTGGCATTTCTTGCCGTAACTGCGATTAAGGATAGTAAATAAACTTTAATGACATGAACGCTTGTGAATAATTATGAAGCATTCCCATAGGAAAAGACAAACAGCTTTTCGGATACCCTTATCCATATATATATGAAAACGATCCATATCACCCAATGGTTTCCCGCTGCAGGTAGCTTGAAATATTTTCTTCAAAAAAATAACCTGCATAAAGAACATACGGTATACACCTACTTGGATGACCTTAGCATTGGGCCGCTGCGCAATATGGGCACTGCTGCAGGACTTCAATACAGAAAAGAATTTTTTGATGTGCTGTTTACCGAGGCGGAGTTGCCCGATCATTTTATTGTTGACCTGGAAAAAGAGCTCGAAAAAAGCTGGCTACAGCCGGAAGCATTTGAGGATTATGATAAGATCGTGGTATGGCATGGGAATAATGCAAGAGAAAGAATGTTGTTCCAGCTTTGCTGTAAAAGACTTTCGGGTAAGAAATTACACGCAGTGAATGCATCGCATTATAAAACAGAGAGTGGATACGAAATGCGAACCCTTTCTGAGTACCCGATCAATATGATCCAGCAACCTTTTGAAGAGATCGCTCCCGTTGATGCAGATACTGCAACCCGTTATGCAAAAGAATGGAGCCTGCTTGCCGATACCGATTATATCCTGCGCATTTTTGAAAACAATGAAGCAAAAAATGAGGAAGCGGATTATTTTGATCGGACGATCCTTTCGCATTGTACCAATGAAATGATGCAAGCTGCCCGTATCGCCGGCACGGTAATGAGTACCTGCGGTCAACTGGTGAGCGACACGTATATTTTCTTTCGCATTCGTCAACTCATCAATAACCAAATACTGGAATGCGAAGGAGATATGAAGGGTATTCGTTTTTTTAAAATCAGACTAGCACAATAAATACTGACTAGGATTATTATTTACTTAAAACAACCAACATGAAAAGACCAATTTTAATTACCATTATTGCTCTACTGGCCATCATCAGTGGAGCCATGCAAATGCTTGCTTCTTTCGGAATTGGAGTG
>CAIRHQ010000228.1 GCA_903878475.1 uncultured Bacteroidota bacterium
ACACCGGGATAAAGGCCTGCTTCCACTCAGGCCGGTCGGGCAATAGCACCAACAAACCATATTCACCGAATAAACTGTTGATGAGCTGAAAGCTAGCCTGCTCCATGGTATTACCCAAATGGTAAGCCGATTTTAATAACTGTGCAAGTGCTGACCCGAAGGGATATACGCTAAGTCTTCCCCCAATGGTTTCGATCAGGGCAACCAGGTTTTTATCCACTTTCATGCGGCCAAATGCGCCAGTCTGGTTGGTGGCCCATTCATATTTTTCGCCAAACAAATAAATATGACCCAACTCTTCCATATCGGCATCTTCACTGCCCATATAAAATACCGGTACATATTCATTTTCACGCAATGTATTTTTCAATTGATCGGCCAGTTTGATCGCGTGCAGGATCTTATACACTGAATATAAATGCCCGGTAAAAATATTGGGTTGATGCGCCGTAGTGATGGTAAAGCAGTTTGCCTGTGTTAACAGGTTAAGATTTGTCTGCTGCTTTTCGCTCAGCACAATACCGGCATATTGCTGCTGCAATTGGGATACCAGCAATTCGCGATCGACGGGATGATCTATTCTGGATACGATCGCTTTTTTGATGCCCTCGATATTTGCATCAAATGCATAGAATGGTTGCAAGCCCGGATCCTTGCTGAGGTAATCCAGTACCAGCCTGGAAAAGAATCCGGTAGATGCGTAAGGGATATGATCCTTGTTACCATTCATGGGTCAATAATAATCAATTTTATATTATCTCAGCTCCTGTCAAACCAGTTCTCCTTCAATATCATAATCAAATGCCTTGGTGATCTTCACTTGCACAAATTCTCCGATAGTTAATTTCTTATTTCCGGAAATGATCACTTCATTGTCTACTTCCACGCTGTCGAATTCGGTACGACCTAAATATCTTCCGGCTTCTTTTTTATCGATGATCACTTTCATGATCCTGCCGATCTTTTCCTGGTTCTTTTCCAAACTGATCTCCTGCTGCACTTCCATGATCTCCTGCGCCCTGGCTTCTTTTTCTTCGGCAGGGATATCGTCGTTCATAGAAAAAGCAGAAGTGCCTTCTTCGTGGCTGTAGGTGAAGATACCCACCCTGTCGAACCGCATTTTCTGTAAAAATATTTTCAGTTCTTCCACATCATCCCTGGTTTCGCCCGGGAATCCGGTAATGAGGGTGGTGCGCAAACAAATTTCAGGCAGTCGGTAGCGGATATCGGCAATAAGCTGTTCCATCTCTTCACGGGTGATCTGCCTTTTCATAAGGTCAAGCATATTATTGGCGGCATGCTGCAGCGGTATATCCAGGTAATTGCAGATATTATCTCTTTCCTTCATCACATCAATGATCTCGAGCGGAAATTTTGAAGGGTATGCATAATGCAGCCGGATCCATTCCAGTCCTTTCACATCGGCTAAAGCATGTAATAATTTTGGCAGGGCTCTTTCTTTATAAATATCGAGCCCATAGTAGGTCAGTTCCTGTGCGATCAGCATTACTTCTTTTACCCCACGATCAACCAATCGTTTGGCTTCATCCACCAGCGACTCAATGGTTCTGCTTACATGCTGGCCCCTCATGAGCGGGATGGCACAGAATGAACAGGTGCGGTTGCAACCCTCACTGATCTTCATATACGCATAATGAGCGGGAGTATACAACAGGCGCTCGCCCATCAGGTCGGCTTTGTAATCGGCCTCAAATTGTTTCAGGATGGCAGGTAATTCCATGGTGCCGAAATAGGCATCAACTTCGGGGATCTCAGTTTCCAGGTTATTCTTATATCGTTCGCTAAGGCAGCCCGTTACATATACTTTATCGATCTTACCCCTTCTTTTCAATTCTACCTGTTCCAGGATGGTTTGCACACTTTCTTCTTTGGCTTTTTCAATAAAACCGCAGGTATTCACGATCACGATATTATGATCACGTTTTGCGTTCTCGTGCACCACATCAATATCATTGGCCAGTAATTGTCCGCTCAATACTTCACTATCGACCATATTCTTACTGCACCCTAGGGTTATGATATTGACCTTGTCTTTCTGTATTTTTTTTGTCTTCATAAACTGCTGAACAAAGGTAAGTTTTACAGGGCAGATGGAACTCATGCTGCATGCAGAATCCGCTTGAGGATAAGCCAGTGAACGGCAGGCATGCTTTCAACCTAAAAAACCGCCATTCATTTTAACTAGACTTTAACCGGCTTTGCATCTCCTTTAACAGCCCCCTATTGAAATCTGTTGGATATTTGTGATGTAATAATAAATCAATAAAAATTTTCTCATAAGCAGTTAGTTTTGGTAACCGGCCCCTGTTTCTACAGGGGCTTTTTTTATGAGATCAATGAATGGCATGTAACGCAATCCATTATCAGGCGGGCATATTGAAGAGGCTGTCTACGAAAAGTTTTTTATCAAATACCAGCAGGTCTTCTGCTTTTTCTCCCACACCGATAAATTTAACCGGAATCTTAAACTGACTGGCGATGGCCAATACCACACCGCCCTTGGCTGTACCGTCTAATTTTGTGATGGTGATGGCCGTTACTTCAGTTGCGGCCGTAAAATGCTTGGCTTGCTCCAGGGCATTTTGTCCGGTGCTACCATCCAATACCAGCATCACTTCGTGTGGTGCATCGGGTATTACTTTTTGGATCACCCTTTTTATTTTCGATAACTCCTCCATGAGGTGGACTTTGTTGTGCAGTCGCCCTGCAGTATCTATCAAAATAACATCTACATTTTTTGCCAGTCCGCTGTTGACGGTATCAAATGCCACTGCGGCAGGATCACTGCCCATATCTTTTTTCACGATGGGAACGCCTACCCTTTCACTCCAGATCGTCAGTTGGTCAACTGCTGCTGCCCTGAAGGTATCAGCGGCACCCAGCAACACTGATTTACCTGCTTTAGAAAAATTATGGGCCAGTTTACCGATGGTGGTGGTTTTACCCACCCCGTTCACCCCTACAACTAAAATGATATGTGGCTTATGTCCTTTAGGCAATTCGTAATCTTCGTAACTGCTATCGTAAGGCGTAGTAATTAAAATATCGGCTATTTCCTCTTTCAGTATGGCATTCAGTTCTGCAGTATTGAGGTATTTGTCTTTGGCCACCCGTTGCTCTATCCGGTCAATGATCTTCACGGTGGTTTCAATACCTACATCGGCACTCACTAGGGCATCTTCCAGATCGTCGAGCACGGCGGTATCCACAGTACTCTTTCCGGCGATCGCCTTGCTGATCTTTGAAAAGAATCCCTGCCGGGTCTTTTCAAGTCCCTGCTCCAGGCTCTCCTGCTGCTGTTTTTTACCGAATATTTTGTCGAATAATCCCATGAACGTTGAGTTGTTGAGGAGTTGAGGAGTTTAGGGGTTAAGTTTAGAGTTTAGGGTTTAGGGTTTAGTTGTTTAGGTGTTTAGGTGTTTAGAAGATTCCGTAATCTTCAGTATGTAGCTATACTAATGAACCTCCTCCCGATAGCTATCGGGACCAACCTCCAACTTCCAACCTCCAACTTCCAACTTCCAACCATAAACTTTGCCTCTTTAAACAAACAAAGCTATTCTGGAGTACAGAACAGCTTTATTTAATAATATTATTCACCGAAAAAATCTTAGCTAGCTAAGAAATCTTTGATCTTGTCTTTGTGTACGATCGCTTCTTTGAATGTATAAGCGCCGGTCTTAGGACTACGCAAGGTGCGGATCACTTTAGACCAGTTCTTTGCATCTGCTGCTGCTTTTTGATCTTTGGTTTTTATCGCGGTTTTAGCTGCTTTTGCCATGATGTTTTATTTTTTTGTTAATCTGTATTTGAATAAAATTCCAATTACCGGTTAACGATTTTTATTTAATTTCTTTGTGTACAGTTACCTTCTTCAAAATGGGGTTCAATTTCTTCAACTCCAGACGTTCCGGTGTATTTTTTAGATCGGAAGACACACGTCTGAACTCCAGTCACTCTCGCGCATCTCGTATGCCGTCT
>CAIRHQ010000229.1 GCA_903878475.1 uncultured Bacteroidota bacterium
TCGCTGATATCAATATCATCATATTCATCCGGACTTCCGTCGGGTTCGGCTTCCTCAGTTTCGCGGTCTTTGAATTCATCATTGGCCTCATCATATTCATCGGCATGTCCTTCCTCATCAAGTTCCAGGGCAGGGTTTTCCTCCATCTCTTCTTTTACCCTTTCTTCCAGGATAGCCGTAGGCACTTGCAGCAATTTCATCAGTTGAATCTGCTGTGGAGATAATTTTTGTAGCTGCTTTTGATATAGTCCCTGACTTAAAGCCATATTTTCTCTGCTGGTGAATGGGGCCGTTGTTTAGGGGTAAATTTCCTGTTCTTTGAAAACTCCTTATGCAACGACCTGACCAATTATGGCGTAAATTTACACAGATTCAACCTTGAAAACGGATGCAAAAAGCTAAAATTTTGATTTTCTGCACGATTTTTGTGGCAAATAGCGTTTTTTGTCAGAATAAGTCCAATTTTACAGGGCTGAAATATATCCCTGCTTTTCAACCAATCACTTTACCACACAGCGTTTCGCCGGTTACCCATGAACCATTTGCAACCAAATTGATGAAATCGCCGGTATCCCCCGATTTTTATCCTCGCGGGCTCGGTTTCTTCTGTAAACAGGAAATAAAGCTGGAAAAATTAACAAAAATTCCATTTCGGTTCCGGCTGGGGAGTGTTGCTCAATGCGACCGCATGGAAGGGAAACCCAATTCGGGCTATTAGCCATCAATAACAGCATAATCCTCAGAACGGGGTTCATGTAGAAAACGAATAATCAGAATCTTTGGAGGTCGCAAAAATTTAAGCCTGTACAGATTGCTGATGCAATACTCCCTGAATGATGGCCACCATACGATTGGCTTTTTCAACGAGTTGATCTTCTGTCCACAATAATCCGATAGCGGTTGAAACGCACCTGCTCATTACAGCATCGCTTGCACTAAAATCCTTATTGGCATGATGCATTACTGCGGCTTTTATTTCCGGACTCAGGGCATTTAAAGTAAGGGAATGTTTCAGGTGATCCCATTTGCGGATATAATGCCAATTGTTATCGAACCAGTAAAAATTACCGGCCAACACGCCCTGTACTTTCATTTCATTGACCACCGCACGGGTAATGGCTTCGGTAGGTAACATCCAGCTCAGGAAAGTGCAGCTGTCACCAACGGGATCGGGTATACGCCGAAAACTGATCTCCGGGATCGTACTCAGGATGGCCTTCAATGCCGCATGATTTTTTTTCTGAATGGCGAGGAACTGATCCAGCTTTTGGATCTGTGCCAGTCCTACCGCAGCATGCAGTTCACTGATCCTGAAATTATATCCAATAAAAGGATGCAGATCGGCACCCCTGTCAACACCTGTATGGTCGTGACCGTGATCACTGTATCCGTCACAGGCCAGATAAACATCTTTGCGATTGGTCATTACCGCACCACCTTCTGCGCAGGTGATCGTTTTTACAAAATCGAAACTGAAGGTGCCGGCATCACCAATGGTGCCCAGCATTTTTCCTTTATAACTGGCGCCAATACTCTGGCAGGCATCTTCTAACAGGAGTAATTTATGTTCGGAGCAAATAGATTGTAAGGCTTCCATATCGGCCATGCTACCACACATATGAACCGGCATCACACATTTTGTTTTGGGCGTGATGGCTTTTCTTACCGCTTCCGGATCGAGGGTTAAGGTATCGTCCACATCTACCATTACAGGAATAGCCCCTACACTCAATACCGCTTCAAAACTGGCTACAAACGTAAAGGAAGGAAGGATCACTTCATCTCCATAGCCAATACCCAATGCACTCATAGCCGTGGTGAGTGCTGCTGTTCCACTACTCACCAATTGTGCGTGAGTGCAGCCAAAATAATTACTGATGGCGGTTTCCAGTTCCTTGGCTTTCCATATTCCTTTGCGCGGACCATCAAATCCATAGCGCATCAGGATACCGGTATCCATTACATCCTGTAAATGTTTGCGCTCTTCGGCGCCAAAAAATTCGAAACCAGGCATAGTGATATAATTTAATGTGCAAAGGTAAAGAAAACGGCATAACCCAACCCTGTGCTTATTTAAAAACAGGGGGTTTTGCAGGTACTGAAAAATAATTTAACCTCAGGCTATCGCTCCAGCCATTGGGATTATTATCGAAAGATTTACTGCTGAAAAAGATCATGCCCTGCAGATTGGGGGTATTTCTAATTCTCGTGATCTGCTGGGGTAGTTGGGTCTTATCTTTCCAGGCGGTATTGCTATTGGCACGGTAAATGCCCAGTCCGATATAACATTTTTTGCCATAGCTATGCTGTCCCCACCAATCCACCAGCACTTCAAATGGAGCGGCTTTATGCCCAAACTCCCAATATAGTTGTGGCGCCACATAATCGATCCATCCCTTTTTCAACCAAAGCAGGATATCGGCATATAGGTCATCATAATTGGTTTGGCCGGCCTTGGTATTGCTGCCATTTACCGGATCCTTATCGATATTGCGCCATACGCCAAACGGACTGATGCCGAACTGACATTTCGCATTTGCCTCCTTGATCACTTTGCTGAGTTTGTAAATAATTGAATCGGTATTGCTTCTTCTCCAGTCATCCTTATTCATGCCCCCGCCATACTGCTGGTATTTAGCATCATCCGGAAACTCTTTTCCCGGAATACGGTAAGGATAAAAATAATCATCGAAATGGATGGCATCCACCGCATATCTGCTCACCACATCTTTTACCACATTGCATACATATTGCTGTACCTCCCTGTTTCCGGGATCAAAATATTGTTTGTCGCCATAAGTTAAAAACCAATCAGGATGGATCTTGGTGATATGCGCTTCGGCAATAGAAGAACTGTTGATGTTGAATATGGCACGATATGGATTCATCCAGGCATGAAATTCCATTCCTCGCTTATGCGTTTCCGTGATCATGAACTCCAATGGGTCATAATAGGGCGAGGGGGGAAGGCCTTGTTTTCCGGTAAGCCATTCGCTCCAGGGTTCAAATGGGGAGGGATAAAAAGCATCTGCCGCCGGACGAACCTGTACGATCATCGCATTCATACCATTGAGCTTGTGCATGTCGAGCAACTTAATGAACGCTGCTTTCTGTGATTCAGTATTATAATCTCCTTTTTTGGGCCAGTCGATATTATCCACCGTAGCCACCCATACGCCCCTGAATTCAGTATTCACCTGGGCCTTAGAGAAAACCGATGAACCTAATAATATAAAAAGCAAGCAACTGGTCCGCAAGCGGAATAGGAATTTTTTATTTTTCATGGCAGTATGATCAGCGGGAATGACGGATTTTATCCAATAATTGATTCAGGGTCTTTGCTTCGGCTACTGAAAGAGAACCCAGTAACTGGTCCATCTCTTTTTCAAAAACATCTATTTTCTTTAGCAGCTGCCTCCCTTTTTCGGTAATGGTTACATCAATAAGTCGTTTATCCGATTTGCAAACCGTCTTTTTCACCAGTTTTTTAATGAGCAACCGGTCAACGATCCTACTGGTATCACTCATCTTATCGAGCATACGTTGTCTGATCTGCAAGGTCGACAGGGGTTCGCCTGCCCCCCGAAGGATGCGTAGGATATTGAATTGCTGTCCGGTAATATCTGCTTCGTCGAAAAAGGTTTTCATCTTTTCATTTACCCAATTGCTGGTATAAATTATATTGATCATCCCTCTTTGATATTCACTCCGGAATTTTTTCTGATTGATGTCCAGTTCAAGACTCATATAAAAATATTATAGATGCTTATAAAGAATTAATTATTTCCGCTTGGCTCGGGGTCGATATAAAATTCATTCATGTATATTTTAACCAGGATCAAAAAATAGCTGATCAGCAACGGACCAAAGATCACTCCCCAGAAACCAAACAATCCAATGCCCACGATCACACCGAAGATCGTGACCAGGGGATGTACGTCCATGTATTTCTTCAACAAAGTTAGGCGAACTACATAATCAATATGCGTAATCAACACTAAGGCATAGATCAATAATCCAAGCGCCTGAGAGTTTTGGTCAATAGCCACCATATAAGCCACAATCGGTACCCAGATGATCGCTGTTCCCACTACGGGTACCATGGAAAAAATACCGGTTAAAAAACCCCAGAGTACAAAATCCTTTACATCAAATATCCAGTAACCCAAGGCTGCAATAAGTCCCTGTGTGATGGCCAGTACCGGAATACCGATGGCATTGGCCCGCACCATACCCAATGTTTCATGCCCTAGTAAATGCAGGTTATGGGGTTTCAAGGGAATATGACGGAACAGAAAGATCTCCAATTCCCGTCCGCTTTTTAAAAAATAATAAAGCAAAAAGAACATGATGGCAAAATTGCTTAGGAGGATGGCGGTACTGTTGATGATGGTAGGAATGATGGTGGTTGCTTTCTTTTGAATCACCATCAGATTTTCATCCGACAACAGATGTATACCACTGAAGTCGGCGAAATGTTGTTCCACCACCTTAGCCTTTATGATCAGGTCAGTGGGATTGGCCAGGATCGCAGCAAATTTGGTGGAAAGCAGGTCTATGGAAAAATAAATGGGCAGCCCAAGCAAGATGGCGCCACATAAAATAAAAAGTACGGCAGTCCAGGTTTTATTCCAGTGTCTTTTTTGGGTTAAATTAAAAAAGCTCTGGCGCATCAGGATATAGAAGGTAATGGCGCCTAAAAACCCGGGAAGGAAAACGGCAAATTCTTTTAATAACAAGACAGCGATCACCACTATGATCAATAATAAAATGATCTGGCGGATATGGTTGTTGAATGGATTGGTCATCAGTTTAAATTAAGGGTTCCATGCTTTAATCCTTCCATACAGAAACGCCTTCGCTGCAATTGGCACAAATATCAATGTTTTTTCTGCTTTTATGGAGTTCAGCCCTGAACTCCTGATAATTTTTATTGCGCCAGACAGATTTGAACGACTGCTGCTTTAAGTCGCCCAGCTGGTGAAGCGCATCTTTGTCGAAACAACAGGGCACTACCAACCCATCCCAGGTGATCACGCTGGCATGCTGCATTTTCCAGCAATGGTTGGCCATCTTATTCTTGGCTACATATTTACCGTCGGCTGTTTTCCTGTATCGGCTATACTTGTCAATGGTAGGAATAAGCCCATTGGGGTCTGTTTCGTATTCATATACCTGGGCCGTTTTAAAGCGTACCTGATCTACCCCAACAGTATTGGCTAAACGCTTTACATCTGCGATCTGGTGCTCATTGGGTTTTACCACCAGGAACTGAAAAATGATAAACGGGGTTTTGCTGCCCAAGGTTTTTTTCCATTCCACCATCCTGCGGGTACCTTCCAGCACTTTCTCCAGATCACCGCCAACACGATATTGCTCATATACATCCTGCGTAGTACCGTCAATGGAAATGATCAGCCTGTCGAGACCACTCTCTACTGTTTGCCTGGCCAATGCATCGGTGAGGTAATGAGCATTGGTAGACGTTGCCGTATAGATCTTTTTATCAGCAGCATATCTTACCATTTTCAGGAAGTCGGGATTCAGATAAGGTTCTCCCTGAAAATAAAAGATCAGATAAAGCAGTTCGCGGTACACCTCATCGATCGTATTCTTGAAAAAATCAGGTTGCAACATACCGGTAGGACGGGTAAAAGCCCTGAGCCCACTCGGACATTCCGGACACCTTAAATTGCAGCTGGTGGTAGGTTCTACGGATAAAGAAACCGGGAAGCCCCATTGAACCGGCCGGTTCATCATCCTGCCTACATAAAATCCAGATAATAGTTTCACCCCATTCCACACCCGGCGCAAACTAAGCTTGCTGAGCAAATTAACGGTATCATGAAAGTTGAAACGAGGCATATAAATAAAGTATAAAAAGCTGATTTGAAATAACAGCAACACAAGATACGATACGGATGCGCTCTGATTATCAGCAATTTTTTATTTATAAAAAACAATAGAAAATTTCAATTAAATTGTATCATAATTGCGATATGAAAAAAATATTACTCCCCTTGCTCTTGTTGGCGGCATGGACCAGCAAAGCCCAGATCAATAATAATATCGATCTCTGTAAATCTGTCAATGAAATTGCCAGGATGGAACGACTGGGGCATCAACGCCTGGGAAATAATACCCTGGAAACATTGGCCGGAGGAAATATTGATGTAAAATATTATCGCTGCGAATGGGAAGTAAACCCGGCTGTTTATTATATCAGTGGAAAAGTAACGGTGTACTTTTTGATGAACTCCGCATCGAATAGCATCAGTTTTGATCTGATGAACTCGATGACTGTAGACAGTGCCAAACAACACGGCACACTGCTCACCAAAATCCATACCAGCAATGTATTACAACTCACACTCACCGGAAGCCTTGCTGCGAATACACTTGATTCGGTAAGCATTTATTATAAAGGTCCGCCGGCCAATACCGGTTTCGGATCCTTTGAACAAACCTCGCATGCGGGTGTGCCGGTGATATGGACCCTTAGCGAACCCTATGGTAGCAGAGATTGGTGGCCCTGCAAGAACGGCCTCGACGATAAAGCCGATTCAATTGATATCATCATCACCAATCCGGTATTATATAGAGCAGCCGCCAATGGCATCATGCAAACAGAAACCTTAGTAGCGGGTGGTACCAAACGTCAAACCTGGTGGAAACACCGCTATCCCATCGCCACTTATCTGATGTGTTTTTCTGTAACCAATTTTTCGGTGTTCAACAATAGCGTACAACTGGGTGCGGTGAATATGCCCATGCAAACCCATTGCTATCCCGAAAACCTGGTGTCTTTTCAAAACGGAACACAAAATGTGCTGAATGCCCTGCAGTTGTTTCACAATGTGTATGGCGATTACCCCTTCATCAAAGAAAAATATGGCCATGTTCAGTTTGGATGGGGAGGCGGAATGGAACACCAAACATCCACTTTTGTGGTGTCTATTGATGAAGGACTGATTGTGCACGAACTGGCCCATCAATGGTTTGGTGATAAGATCACCTGCGGCAGCTGGGAAGATATCTGGCTCAATGAAGGTTTTGCCACCTACCTCACCGATTATTATATGGAGACCAAGTACCCCGCCAATTTGATCCCCATCAGAAAGAATGAGGTTGATTATATCACTTCATCAACGGGCGGTTCGGTATGGGTAGATGATACCAGTAGCGTGGGAAGAATATTTGATGGCAGATTGAGTTATAACAAAGGATCGCATTTATTATATATGCTTCGCTGGAAACTCGGCGATTCTATTTTTCTGAAAGGAATGCAGCAATACCAGAAAGATCCGAAACTGATTTATGGATTTGCCAAAACAGATGATCTAAAAAGAAATCTGGAACAGGTAAGCGGACAAAACCTTACGAGTTTCTTTACCGTCTGGTTCAAAGGACAGGGATATCCAAGTTATCATGTGGAATGGTCGCAGCTTGGAAGCGATTATGTGAACATCAAAATGAATCAAACCACTTCTCATCCATCGGTAAGTTTTTTCGACATGCCCGTAGCACTCGTATTCAAGAATGCTACGCAGCAAAAAACCATTGTGGTGGATAATAAGACCAATGGTGAAACCTTTATCAAAAATATCGGATTCATTGCCGATACCGTACTCATCGATCCTAACTACTGGCTCATCACAAAAAATAATACCACGCTGAAAGTAGCCAGCACCTCAAGCATTCAAAATGATATCCGCATCTATCCCAATCCGGTGCACGATCAGTTTACCGTATTCATTCGCAATTTTTCTGCTGCTACAGCCAGTATCAGCCTGTACAATAGCGTGGGTCAACGGATCAGCATTACCAATATTAACCTGGTGAACGGAACACAGTATCTCCAATTACCGGCACAAAACTTAGCAGCGGGAAGCTACCAGGTAGTGATCAGGGGAAGCGATGGATTTAAATATGTGAAGAAGCTGCTGAAATTATAACCGGTGATCATTTAAGAAAACTTTATCAACGGCATATTGGCAATTGATGCAAATTTGTGGAACAGGTGCGCTTAAAATTACCGGTGGCCATTGGCGAAAAAAAGAAAAAATATTTTCAGGGTTTTTATACTGCCGGTATTGTTGCTGGCCATCGCCGCCACGGCTACTTATTATTTTACCAATTATCTTAACCGTCCAAAATTTATTCGGTACCCTGCTTTTGGCATCGACATACCGGAAAACTATCCCATCCATGGCATTGATGTAAGTCACCACCAGCGCAATATCGACTGGGATGCCGTAAAATCCATGCAGGTAAAACAGGTTAAGATCGGTTTCAGTTTTATCAAAGCCACCGAAGGATTGGGTAGGGTAGATGATGCTTTCAGGAGAAATTGGTTCAATGCCAAACAGGCCGGATTGCCTAGGGGGGCTTATCATTATTTCTTATCAAACAAAAGCGGAAAAGCACAGGCAGAAAATTTTATTGAAACAGTAACGCTTGAATCCGGTGACCTGCCTCCGGTACTCGATATTGAAACAGCCAATGGAGCCAGTGCCGAAGAGATACAGCAGCGGGTGCAAGACTGGTTACAATTGGTAGAGGCCCGATACCATATAAAACCCATCATTTATACCTATGCCGATTTTTATGAACAATACCTGGCGGGAAAATTTGAAAATTACCCGCTATGGGTTGCGCATTACCTGGTGCAAGATAAGCCCCGGGTGCAACGTAAATGGCTGTTCTGGCAACACAATGAAAAAGGAAAGGTGGATGGCATCGATGCCAATGTAGATTTCAATGTTTTCAACGGCGATAGCAGTGATTTTAGATCCTTGCTGATGAAATAATGAAAAACTAGATCAAAATTGCCCGCAAATAGCGAACTTCAGTATTGAAATATTTTACGCATGGGAATGGATGATGATAGTAAAGATTTTCTGGTCAGGATCGTACAAACAATTTCCATGATCGTGCTGTGGATGATGGTCAATATATATGTAGGTGTCTATAAAAATTATGCTTTTTTTGAAGGCTCCCCTAATTGGACAAACTTGTTGTATTATGCTGTATGCCTGATCACCCTCGCGTTGCTTATCCGCTATATCATCAGAAAATGGGATCTATGATGAGGCAATAATATCATTTTTGATTTATTTTTTCAATGCCTTTACGGATAACCGAATAAGTTTTATTACATTTATTTTTTAGGACTGATTGATAAACCCTTTGCCTGCATGACAATCAAGCAATTTTGTAAGTACACTGTACTATTCGGTGCTGTTATTATTGAAACCATTAAATGGGGCATACGGCCTAATTTTCATTTTTCTGAACCTACCCGTTTCTTACTCGGCATTGCCCCGAATCTATTGGGTGCATTTTTACTACCCCTGGGTTGTTATTGGTTACTGAGCAGATACCTCGACCTCTATGATGATAAGCAGCTTCGTTTATTTTGTTTTACGGCCTTCGCATTATTGGCGATCAATGAAGTATTGCAATTGGTGCCCGTACTGGGCAGGACCTTCGATTTTAATGATATCGCCGCTTCGGCAATCGGATTAACAGCCTCCTATTTTTTCAGCAGCAAATTCCTATTCAGGAAACCGGCTACCTATCCATAAAATTAAACGGATCAACTGCTGTGATCAGCAATGATCAGCCATTTATCATTGATCTTTTGAAATATTAAGTTGAACATTCCTCCCACATCCCCGATGCTGCGGGTAAGATGCCATTTGCCCACTACAAAATAATATTGAGCCGAGAGGCGCTTTACCTTGATGATGGTAAAATCCAGTTTACCCATGGCTGCGGTATCAGGATACCCTTTTATATAATTGGCCTTTGTTTTTTCCCAGCCATAAGTTACCCCGCTTTTTCCCATGAACATCAAGGAATCATTTGGCCAGTAGGTGTCCATGAACCGATCGATATTACCCTGGTTCCAGGCCGCCAGTTGCTCATTCATGGCTGCACGGATAGCGCGTTCATCTTTCGTTTGTGCGTGTACGTTACAAACTGTTAAAATTGACAGGATAAATATTAAAGCTGATTTTTTCATGCGGTAATTTTATGGTATAAATATAACGCAAAGATTGAGGTTTTGATTGAGTAGTTAGTCTGCCCCAAACGATTCAACAGTTCAACAGTTCCACGATTCAACAAATCCTCGACTTAGCATTCGGTTACTTCCTGCCTCAGCATGACATTCAAATTTGTAGGGTCTCCCCAACACCTAAACTTCTAAACAACTAAACGTTGCAATTAATGCTTATGATGCGGCGAAGCACATTTACTGGCATGGCATAGCCGGTAATTATAATAATGCGCCGAAATGATCAGGATCACGGCAATGGCCAGAAAACTGAATTCAAACTCATGATAGAATTGCTTCAACACCAGGAAAACAAATCCAAGGGAAAAGATGAGGATGGGTTGGAAAGAACGATGATGCCTGATAAAACCATGATACAGGGAATAAGAACCCACCATGAAGGCCAGTACGATCATGCCCCATTCAAAAAAAACATTGTGTACAATATTGATCCCGAAAATGGGTAAACTGCTCATGATCACGGGCAAGAGGGCACAGTGGATGGCACATAGCACCGAAGTGGCAATACCCATAGCGTCCCAGTTTAATCTTATTTTCATCGGTAGCCGGCAAAGATAGCAAATTTGCAATAATGTTGCAGGTTTTGGGTAATAAGGCGTGGAACAAGGGAAAAGCAATGTAAATTTGCACAAAATCTAAGGTTAATGCGTAAACAATTGTGGTGGTATATCGGGTTCTTTGTGATCTTGCTGGCGGGCTTCTTCTACTTTACGTTAAGAGACCAGGATTTTTCCAAATCGCCGTTGGCCGTGATCAACCCGGATATACAGAACTTTTCCTTCATCAACCAAAACAGCAGGACCATCACCGATAAAGATGTGGAGGGCAAGGTATATGTGGCAGCTTTTTTCTTCACCACTTGTAAGGGAATTTGCCCGAGGATGAACGCCAATATGCGCCGGGTGTTTGATGCCTACAAGGAGGAACCCGGGTTCATGATCCTGTCGCACACCTGTATGCCCGAAACCGATTCAATACCCCTGCTCAAAAAATATGAACGCATGATGATCAATGGCACCCTCATCAGGAGTCAGGACGGATCTTATCATATCGATCATGATCCAAATGATACTTCCGCTATTGATGCTACGGCCAACCCCAACTGGGATTTTGTGACCGGCAATAAAACCGATCTCTATAAAATGGCCCGGCAGAGTTATCTCATTGATAATAACAAGCCCGATTCTGCACAGAATATCGCCGACCAGTTCATCCATACCCAGTTTTTTGCACTGGTAGATAAACAAAGAAGGCTGCGTGGCATCTACGACGGACTGCGCGGTTATGAAATTGAAAAACTGATCGAGGATATCAAGGAATTACTGAAAGAAAAAGTAGACCATAAGCATTTCATGAACGGCTTCAGCAACACGCCCAACTAAAACAAAACATGGATCAACTATTAGACATATTGAAAAGGAATCGGCTCAGCGTAACCGATGGAAGAAAAAAGATCCTGGAAATGTTCTTAAAAACTCCGGGCGCCCTGGCCCATGCCGATATTGAAAAATATACGGATGCTGCATTCGACAGGGTAACGGTGTACCGTACACTACAAACATTTGTAGACAAGGGCATCATCCACAATATCCCCACTAGCGACAATGCCATTTTATACGCCCTATGTAAAGAGGAATGTGCCGATGGACATCACCACGATAACCATGTTCATTTTATCTGTGATACTTGCGGGCAAACCACCTGCCTCGACGAAGTAACCATCCCTGAAGTAAAACTTCCAAAAGGATTTCGTCCGCAATTTTCTGAAATGGTGGTGAAGGGAATATGTGCTGCCTGTCAGGCTAAACAATAGCCAACACGTTTATTTCAACATCTCATCTTTCACAAATTCCATCAGGTATTGAATGGTAGCCGGACTAAAATCAAATTTGAGTCCCGCTGTTTCAAATAACTGAGGCAAGGTTTGCGTACCACCCAAACTCAATGCCCGGCAATAATTATCGAGTGCCTTCTGTTTATCTTTTTTATATTGTTGCCACATGCCAATGGCACCCAATTGAGCAATACCGTATTCGATATAATAAAAAGGCACTTCAAATAAATGCAGTTGGCGCTGCCAGGCTTGACTTCGGTAATTTTCAAGTCCGGAATAATCGATCACCCCATCCTGAAACTCAAGTAAAATAGCGTTCCATGTTTCGGTACGCTGTGTATGTGTATGTGAAGGATTTTCATACACCCAGTGTTGAAATTTATCAATGATGGCGATCCAGGGAAAAATGGTGATCACCCTTTCGAGTTGATGGGCCCTGGCGCGTTTCAGATCATCTTCCGATTCAAAAAATGTTTCCCACTCATCCATGCTGAATAGTTCCATGGCCATGCTCGCCACTTCTGCGATCTCCATCGGATATTCTTTGAAACCATTCAATTCAAGATGATGGGCCAGAAAAGAATGAATGGCATGACCGCCTTCATGTACCATCGTGGTAACATCATGCATCTGGCCTGCGGCATTCATAAAAATAAAGGGGGCGCCGCTTTCTGCCAGCGGACAATTATATCCGCCCGGAGCCTTTCCCATCCTGCTGTTCAGGTCGAGGTGCTGCATTTGTTTCATCTTACTCAGGCAATCGCCAAAGAAGGGACGTAGCTTGGTAAAACAAGCCACTGATTTTTCAACCAGTTCATCAGCGGTTTGAAACGGGCGCAAGGCTTGCGTTCCTGCGGGTTCGGCTTCAATATCCCAGGGACGCAGTTCGGTTAACCCAAGCTTCTCCTTTTTTTTCTGATAGATCATATTTACCAAGGGCAGCACATGCAGTTTTACCGCATCATGAAAAGCAAAGCAATCTTCCTTGCCATAATCAAACCGACCTAATTCCTTGAAGCGATAATCGCGGTAATTGGCAAAATCTGCATTCTTCGCTTCCTGGTTGCGTTTGCTGATCAGCTGATCGTATAATTCATTCAGGGCATCCACATCCTGCATCCTTCTTTCATTGATCTTCCGGTATACTTCTTCGCGCACCGCACGATCGGGACTCTCCAGAAACTTAGTGGCTTGCTGTAGCGTGTATTCGGTACCGTTAACAGTAACCGTCATCTTACCTGAGATCACTCCAAATTGTTGTTGCATCACCGACAATTCGGCCTGCAAAGGAATATTGGCTTCCCGGAATAATTCAATGCGTTGCTTGATGCTGCGCAGGTAAGTAAAATATTTTTTTGCGTCGAGTTGTTGGGCCAGCGGATGGTTCACCAGTTTTTTATTCAGTGCATCGGCATAAGGTTGAATATGCGGTTGAATATCGGTGCAGAAAAAATTAAATGCCGCTTCCAGGTCTTTGTTCTCCGTATCGCAGGTCATTTTGATCTGTCGCCAGCAGGCATCTTCATTTACCACCGCTTCCAGTTCACTCTGGTCTTTCAGCCATTGTTCCAAAGCCGGCATGGTATCAATATCCCTTTCCGTCAATTGTTTAAAATAAGGTTCCAGGGAGGGCCAGTCGGTCACCATAAAATCAGCAGGCAAAAAATGACGGGGAAGTTTTTTTATATCGGCACTATACATGGGTGGGTGGTTTAGCACAACAACCGTAGCTGTTTAAACTACGGTTGTCGGTATTGTATATTAAAAACAATTTTTTTAATCAAATGCTACTAAGCCATTTTCCTTGGCGTATTGATCTTCCTGGCAGGAGCATCTTTTACAGCTGCTGCTTTTGAAGACGTAGGTTTTGCTTTAGCAGTAGCCGCTTCCGGTGCAGCGGTTTCACCGTCCTGAGTTTCCGACAGTTTGATCTCCACTCCATTTTCAGTAAGAACGCTATACCATTTTATCATTTTCTTCATATCGCTGGCATATACCCTTGAAAAATCCATATCGGGATACACCTTCCCGAAATATTTTTTAATCGCTGCCGCGTCTTTTTCATCGGGTAATTTTTCCGTGCTGCTCTTCATTGCCGTAAACACGTCTACCAGATTCACATTGTCCTTTACTGTGAATACTTCAATACTTTCCAAATGAGAAAAATTATGGATACGTGTGCTCACAAATTTAGTGCTCTTATCTTCCAGGGAACGCACTACCCCACCATCAGCTTTAGACGATAGTAATTCAAATAAGCCACTGAGGCCGGTTACAGAAACAAGTTTGTTATAGTCCATAAATACCAATTTATTTTTTAGGGCTGCAAGTTAGCTTAAAATTGCAAATATGCGTTTCCCCGTTTACATAGAAAAAGTTAATATCCTGAAGACCATATTTTTGCCCCACAGGCTGCACCCGGGTTGATATTTATGAAAAAGCGGGTTAATTTACCGAACCCCGACTGTTTTATCCCCCTGTGTCGTCTAATCCTGCATACAATACGAAACCTATGTTACGATTTATTTCTATTTTATTGATTTGTACCCTTTTCGCCGGTTTTGCCCAGGGCCAATCGATCACTTTAAAAGGCAAACTGAGCGATAAAGCCGATAAATCTTCGCTTTCTGCAGCTACCATCAAACTGACCTTACAAAAAGATAGCAACAATACAAGGATGGTGATCACCGATAAATCCGGAAACTTTGCGTTCAATAACCTCGAAGCTGGAGCATATACCTTATTCATTACCCATAGCGGATACGAAAAAATTCAACAAAAGATCAATATTCAGGCCAGCAACAATACAGCCATTCCGTTTTCCCTCAGCAAATTGCCTACCGACCTTACAGGTGTAACGATTGTTTCCAAGGCCGCTCCGGTAAGAATGAAAGTTGATACCACCGAATTCAGTGCCAGTCAGTTCAAGGTTAACCCCGATGCTACGGCCGAAGACCTGATCAAAAAATTACCCGGTATCGTGATCGATAAATCGGGCAATGTAACCACCATGGGCGAACAGGTGAAAAAAGTAACGGTAGACGGGCGTGATTTTTTTGGAGATGATGCTACAGCAGCCCTGAAAAATCTTCCTGCAGATGTGATCGATAAGATTCAGGTATTTGATAAGCTGAGCGATCAGGCCGCATTCACGGGTTTTGATGATGGCAACAGTACCAAGGCCATCAATATCGTTACAAAAGCGGGTATGCGTAACGGTCAGTTTGGAAGGGTCTATGCCGGATATGGCACCGATAACCGATATGCTGCTGGGGGCAATATGAGCTTCTTTAAAAAAGACAGAAGGATATCCCTGGTAGGCCTTTTTAATAATGTGAACCAACAGAATTTTTCTTCTGAGGACCTGTTGGGTGTTACCAGCAGTGGTGGTGGAAACCGCGGTGGCGGCAACAGAGGCGGTGGTGGAAGAGGCGGTGGCGGTAATAATTTTATGGTAGGCCAGCAAACCGGCATCAGTTCTACCAATGCATTTGGTATCAACTATTCTGATAAATGGGGGAAGAAACTGGATGTATCCGGATCATATTTCTTCAACAACAGCAATACCGGTAATGACCAAAGTTCCAATACCCAGTCGCTGGTGAACAATCAATTCAACGACCAGTCGGTGATCTCTACTTCAAAGAATTACAATAACCGTTTTAACCTGCGGATGGAATATAAAATAGATGAAAAGAATTCATTGATGTTTACCCCCAGTTTCAGTTTTCAAAAGAACAATTCATTCAATGAATTGGACGGGGCCAGCTATTTCATAAAAACCAGTCCTATCAGTACTCAGCGCAGCACCACCAGTGCTTCCACTTCGGGATACAATAGCAATAATAACCTGTTGTTCAGGCATAGTTTTGCCAAAAAAGGCAGGACCATTTCATTGAACCTGAGTGCAGGCCTCAATCATAAATCCGGAAACACATATCTGAATTCCGTGAACGATTATTACGATACCAGTGGAGTACGCGTAATCGCTACTGATCAATTGAAAGATCAGCTGGTGAACGGAACTACTTATTCAGCTTCTTTAGTGTATACCGAACCGATTGGTAAAAAAGGACAACTGCAATTGAATTACAATCCATCTGTGTCGAAAAATAAATCAGATCTGGAAACCTTTAACTACGATCATTCCAATGATAAGTATAGTTTATTCGATACCGGCTATTCTAATAAATTCAACAGTACCCAGGCCTCACAAAGTGTAGGGGTTAGTTATCGTGTGGGTGATCGCGATAATATGTTCTCTGTGGGAGGTACTTATAAATACCTGAAGCTGACCAGTGATCAACTGTTCCCGATGGCAGTATCAGTGAATAAGCCTTTCAATAATTTTCTGCCCAACCTGATGTGGCGTAAGAAGATCTCGGCCAAAAGCACCATCAATATCATGTACCGGGCTTCTACCAATCCTCCTTCCATCAGCCAGTTGCAGAATGTGATCGATAACTCCAATACGTTGATGGTAACGAGTGGTAATCCCGACCTGAAACAACAGGTGAGCA
>CAIRHQ010000230.1 GCA_903878475.1 uncultured Bacteroidota bacterium
AGGGTTACCTGCATAATATTCTGCATACTCCTTGGTATTGCCGCCGGTGCAGAATGCTTTGTCGCCCACGGCAGTAAATACCACGGCCACTACCGCCCGGTCGTTTGAAGCTTCTCCAAAAGCAAGGATGACCTCTTTTACTGCACCGGTGGTATAGGAATTATATTGTTTGGGGTTGTTGAGGATGATCCAGGCATTGAACAGCCCGTCAATGGGCTTACCATCCCTATCAATACAGGGTCTTTTTTCAAACAGGATCTCCTGATAATTAGTGTCAACAATATTGTGATTCTTTAATGTGCTCATGTGTGTTATTTTTATTTAAAATCAGGAACCAGTACCGAGCGTTTGCTGTACTTATGTTCGAGGGTGTTGGTGAATACTTCGTTGATGGCCGACATGGGGAAGGTTTGAACGAAAGCGGCAATTTTCAATTTGCCGCTCACGACAAGGTCAAGCACTTCGGGATACAATTCAGCACGGCATCCCCAGGTGCCGATCAGTTTGGCATCGAAGGCCATCAGGTTACTGAGTCGCACTTCTACTTTACTGAGGGTGAAACCCACAATGGATAAAGTGGATGTGAACCCGATAAGGTTGAAAGCCAGTTCCTGCCCGGCCTGTGTACCACTGATCTCAAATATCTTCCAGCCGGTTTTGGGTGCTCCGATCTGTTTGGCCAGTTCTTTTACTTTTTCTTTGATGGCTTTTGAATCGAGCCCACTGATATTCAGCGTTTCATCGATTCCGTTAGCTTTTGCCGTGGCCAATTTTTCATCGCTGATATCGAGGGCGATCACTTTAGCTCCAAATACTTTGGCGATAAGGGCTCCATAAATACCTACTCCTCCTACACCGATCACAATCGCTAAGTCTCCAGCTTCCAGTTCCGATTTTTTTACAACCTGATAGGGTGTTGAAATGGCATCTGCGATAACCGATAATTGTTCGAGTGGGTATTCTTTTAAAATGGCATCGGGTACCTCACATAAGAATTTAGACGGCACTTTTATATGGGAGGCAAATCCCCCGTGAAAATCATTTCCGGGCATTAACTGATTGCGACAAATATTGCTTCTTCCTTTTTTACACAGTTCACATTCACCGCAAGGCAACACCGCCGGGATGATCACGTTTTTTCCTAGCCATGCTGCGTCGCCTTCTACTACGGTTCCGCTGATCTCATGCCCCAATGTAAGGGGCAATGCGTGTTTCATTTGTACTCCCTGATGCCAGAAGCTGATATCAGTATGGCATACGCCACATCCTGCTACTTTCACCCAAACCTCTCCGGCGGCCAATTCCGTAAAAGCTTGTTCAACCAATTCAAATGGCTGATCCAATGCGGTCATCTGCCATTGATAAAATGTTCCGTTACTCATAATTGCGTGTTTTCAAATAATATTGCTGTTCCTTGTCCGCCCCCAATACAGGCAGCAGCAATTCCATATTTTATTTTTCTGCGTTGCATCTCACGGGAAAGGGTAAGTGATAACCGCAATCCGGTTGCCGCCAACGGATGCCCGATAGCGATAGCACCGCCATTTACATTTAATAAAGATTCATCAATGCCCAATTCACGGGCGCAACCAAGCACCTGTGCAGAGAAAGCTTCATTGATCTCGATCAATCCGATATCGGCCAGTGACAACCCCGTCATTTCCAGCAAGAGCCTGATCGCAGGAACAGGACCCAATCCCATCAGTTTAGGATCTACTCCACAACTGGCCCCTGCCACAATTTTAGACAAGGCAGCCATGTTCTTTTTCGCGATAAAATCTTTTCCGGCCACCACTACAGAAGCGGCACCATCTACAATGCCACTGCAATTACCAGCAGTTAATACACCCACCTCAGAAAATACCGGGGCTAGTTTTGCTAATGATTCCAAACTGGTATCGCGTAATTGTTCATCGCTGGCAAAATCTTTTGCGCCACCCGATAATCTGTATTTTCTAGTCTTCAATCCTTCCCGTTCAAAAGCTCCGGAGTTAACGGTCATGATCTCCTCTTCCATTAATTTATTATTCCTTGCCGCCATGGATCTTTGAAAAGATGCCAATGCAAAAGCATCACATTCTTGTCGGGTGATCTGATACTGCTTGGCTACATTCTCTGCGGTAAATCCCATCGGGTAACCGGCAGCGGTATCGTCCAATGCTTCCCAAAGCATGTCTTTGAAAACGGGTCTTCCCAGCATGTATCCCATCCTGTTACCAAAGCTGGCGGTGGGTGCAAGCGACATATTCTCGGCACCGGTACACAACACGGCATCGGCTTTTCCCAAACTGATCTGCTCGGCTCCGGTGATGATCGTTTCAAAACCCGAACCACAAATTCTTTGCACCATCAAGGCAGGCACTTCAATGGGTAAACCGGCAAACAAACCAATATGACGGGGTAAAAAGTAAGCATCGTAAGAGCTTTGTCCGATATTGGCCACTACCAGCTGATCGATATCTGTAGGAGCTAATCCAGTTTTTTCCAGGGCCGCACGAGAAGCCAGTATACCCAGGTCGGTGGGTGAAACCTGCGAGAGCGCCCCACAATATTTTCCAAAGGGTGTACGCATACCCCCTACCAGGAACATATCATCGAATACAATTCCTATTCCTTTCTGTGTTTGATGAAATCCTTTCATAATTATGTATTGGCCAAAATTCCCTGGCCTTCGGTTTCTTTTGATAAACCATTTTCAAATGCTGCTCTGGCAAATAATGCAGCGCCAAATGATACGGTGAACTGTGGCTTATCGATGATCAGTACATCTTTCTGTAATTTTTCCTGCAACAGATTTTTCAGATAAGGGTGGTGCCCGATCACACCGCCAATGATATACACAGGAGCTGTTGGATCAATCCGCAGCTTCACCACCCGATTCAAAATGGAGATATAGATGCCCTTGGCAATATCTTCTACGGGTAAGCCTTCAAACAACCAACTCATGATCTCGGTTTTGGCAAATACGGTACAAAAACTATTCAGCTCTTTTCCGAAAGATGATTTCGCTGCGAGGTCGCTCATTTCAGCAATATTGATCTCGGCACGCTCGGCCACTTCGGTAATAAAGGAACCTGTACCGGCAGCACATTTATCATTGAGATAAAATTGTTCTATATTATTATCTGCATTGCATTTGATCACTTTAATATCTTCTCCACCGATATCAATGATATTTTTAACGCCTGAATGATAACGGGAAACTGCCATGGCGGCACAGTTCAATTCTGTTTTGATACTATCGGCCAATGCTAAATGCCTTCTGCCATAACCGGTAGCACAGATATGATTGATCGGAAATTCTTTTTTCAGGGTTTCGATCACATGCCGAACCGAAATGCGATCGCGGTTCAATGTTTTCAATGCGGTTTGAAACAATACCTGGTCATGTTCATCGATCACTGAGAACTTGGTGTACACCGAACCAAGATCCACACCCATAAAACAATGGTCCGATTTTTTTATACCGGCCGCCGCAGACGAAGCCTGCGTAAAGGGTTGTCCGGTTACTGCCGCTTTTGCGGTTTTAACGGTATTGGTAAAATGCTTATCCGACATAGCTTTTACCATATTTGAAAAAGTCAGGTTCAAAGAAGTACGGATATAATGTTTTCTTCCATACTCCACGATCTTGCCATTCATATAATCGATCTCGGTGGGTCGGTTATTTAACAGATCCACGGCCAGTGATGGAAAATGGTTTCCGGCCTTATGCAGGTAACGCATGCATTTGCGTATAAAATCATCATCAAATTTTATCTTCTCGGCTTCAGCCACTACCACGGCTTCTTCTATGATCTGTTCTACCAGTTCTACTGTATCAGAATTACTCATGGCTTCCTTGATCGTCATACGACCTACGGCACATAAGGCGCTCAATGACGAGTTGAGTATGGTTTTTTCCCACACACATTTAAGCAATTCAAAAGAGCTGATGGCCTGTGTTTGCATGGATACTTCACCCAGTAAAGCTGCGATCTCATCTGCCTCTGCTCTTCTGGAATCATCAATGGATGCCAGATAATTGGGCGGGTTAAAAAAGGTAACCTTGGTAACATTGGGCGCATTCAGGTTTCCGGCAAAATTGATGACCATTCTGAAGCTGCGCGATTCGCCAATGACATCCGAAACCATTTGTTCCACATCGATCCCATTCATAGCGCAGATCACACCAGCCTGTTTGTTTTCCATTTTATCGATCTCGAGCATCAGGGCCGGCAAATGCGTGGTCTTCACACTTACAATGAACAGGTCAGGCTTATAGGTGTCTAACTCTCCTACAGAAGTACATATATTTTTAAAATAGGTCTTCTTGCTCATGACCCCTTCCAAAACAATGCCATCTGTTTTGATCAGGTTCATCTTGATCTTGTCCAGATCACAGATGATCACTTCCAGTCCTGCCATCTGGAAATGCGTGGCCAGTATAGCACCCACAGGTCCCATACCGATAATGCCAATGCGTTTGATTTTTCTTTCAGACATATGTTTATGCATGCATCATTTTCTGATTTTCTAACTGCTCAATAAAGGTTTCGATCTTGGTGGTGGTTTGTCCTTCTGAATAAAAACGCAGATCACTCAGATCCCCTTCGATCACCAATACAGGGATGCCATATTCTTTAGAGAACCTCAGTGGCAAACCAAAACGGGTATTCGAATTATTGAAACAGGTTTTGGCATCATGAAAGATCATTCCATCGATCCTGAATTCATCTGCCATTTTTTTCAGCATCTTCATCTTGGCATTTTCACTGCGGTTGATGAAGATCTCTGTATAGGCTTTTGCCGATGAGCCAAATGGATCGCGCTCATCAAAAGCATCAAATACCCAACTATTGCAGTAGGTTGAAGCCACCACGGCTGAGTGATTTTGAATGAACAGGTCCGACATCGTGCGCAACTTTCCCCACACCGGCATACCATCCCAGAAGATACGGCTACGCTCTTCTGCCATGATCCCTTTTTTATCGGCTATATTTTGTTGCAATTCATTCAGCAGTCCCTGATAATAATCTATTGCAGCCATAGTACCCCGCATCACCACGATGGGACCCATATGCACGGTTCCATCAAAGAAACTGATGGGTGCCGGAGAAAATTTAGCGGTAGCCAGCACTTGTTTCCAAAGCTCGGTGGCTTCTTTACTCAACAGTA
>CAIRHQ010000231.1 GCA_903878475.1 uncultured Bacteroidota bacterium
GGTACAATGTATGCCTGCGGGTGCAGCTAACAGCAACCTGTGTACGCTATTTCTGCGATTCTATTACCATTCCGGTTCCTGCGCCTCCATGCAATAACCAAAGTAATTTCAGGATACTGACCACGGCCACCAATAGCCAGACCTTTAGTTTTGTGCCGGATTATCAATCTGCCGCTGCAGTATATACCTGGACATTCGGGGATGGTACCGGTAGTCATGATATGATCGCTACCCACCATTACAATGCACCCGGAACCTATACCGCATGCCTAACCGTATGGCGTAGTGCAAGCTGTGCATCTACTACCTGCAAAACAGTAACCGTAACGGCACAGATCAATTGCGATAGCATTCATGTAGGCTTTACGTATCAGTTCGATCCGTTCCTGCCCAATAAAGTATATTTCTATGCCAATGCCAATTTCCCGATCCTGGATCAAACCTGGACGATCACTAAGTTGCCTGCGGCAACACCCATCATCCTGCATCAGAACAATCCCAATTTCGTGTTCAATGATACCGGATACTACCGGGTATGTTTACGCGCCATTACCTTGGGCGGATGCGTAAAAGAATACTGCCAGGTGATCCATATTGAACATGTATCGAATGTTTGTCAGTTACAGGCTTATCCTAATCCTGCCAGTTCAATTGTTAATGTAAATGTTCCGCTTATTGTTCCGGAAACCATCAATGCTTATGTATTCAATGCCCTTAATGTTTTAGTGGCACAAAAAACACAGGCGGGAGTAGTGGGCAATAATGTGGTGAGCATCAATATCAGTGCGCTGGTATCCGGTGTGTATACCATTAAAATTGTGCACGGTGCACAATATTGTACTTCCCTATTTCAGAAATTATAGCTTTGTATTAAACCAGCAAACCTGCAACAATTGTTGCAGGTTTTTTTTGCGTTATAAATTATGTAGTGTTGAAACTATTGAACGATCATCTTCCGAATAATTTATCCAGCTCGTCTTTTTTGAATTCGAGGTAAGTGGGTTTTCCGTTGGGGGTGATATTGGGGGTACTGCATTGGAATAACTCATCCAGCAGTGTTTGCATTTCTTTGGCACCCAGTTGCACACCGGCTTTTACCGATTGTTGCAAAGCCATTGACCGAATCAGTTTTTCTCGCTTACTGAATTTAAGCTCGCTGCTAAAATGTTTGAACTGCTCCAGCAGTTTTTCAATGGCAGTACGTTCATTGCCTTGGTCTACATCGGCCGGTGTACCCTGTATTACGAAGGTTTGATTGCCGAATGGTTCTAGCAGGTAACCCAGTTGTTGCAGATCGGGCAACAGGTCTTGTAACATCACCGCATCCATTACTGATAACTCCAGCGTGGCGGGAAATAAACTGCTTTGGGTGGCAATGGGTTTACCGGCCACGGCATTGTTGAATCGTTCGTACAATACCCGCTCATGAGCATTTTGCTGATGCAACAACAAGTAACCCCGGTTATGCTGTACCACAATAAAACTGTTGAGCAGCTGAAAGGCATGGCTGGTATCGGGTTGGGGTTGTGCAACTGCTGATCGGATGGTTGTATCGGAAACAGGACCGGTTGCAGGCGCAGCACTGCCTTCGTAAAATTCTTTCCAGTGTTTGAGTTCACTCCTGCCTTCTATAAAATGCGATTGGTTCTTTTGGGTAAATGTATTGAAGAGCGATGAGGTGGAAGCCGATGATCTTTTTTCTTCGGTAAATGGTTTTGAGATGGCGTCAAGACTTTGAATAGAGCCATCCAGATCAAAATCGAGTGTGGGGGTAATGCTGAATTGTGCCAGTGCATGTTTTACGGCACTTTGAACAAATGCATATACGATCTTCTCGTCCTCAAATTTTATTTCCTGTTTGGTGGGATGCACATTGATATCGAGTTGTGCCGGATCAAGGTCAATGAATAAAGCGTACATGGGGAAGCTGTCCTTGCCGATCATTTCATTGAAAGCATTCATCACCGCATGATTGAGGTAAGCGCTTTTGATGAAACGGTTGTTGACAAAGAAATATTGATCGCCACGGGTCTTCTTAGCGGTTTCGGGTTTGCCCACAAAACCATAGATATTCATATAATCCGTTTGCTCTTGCACCGGAACCAGTTTGGCGTTGTAATTATTGCCCAGCAATTGTACAATGCGTTGCTTCAGGGTTCCTTTATCGAGGTGAAATACTTCCTGGCCATTGCTGGTAAATGAAAAGAAGATATTGGGGAACGACATGGCTACGCGGATAAATTCATCTACGATATGCCTGAGTTCCGCTGCATTGCTTTTTAAAAAATTTCGGCGGGCGGGAACATTGAAGAAAAGATTCTTCATGGCGATGCTGGTACCCACGGGAACGGCTACCGGCTCTTGTTTTTTTACCAGGCTGTTCTCTATTTCGAGGTACAGCCCTGCTTCATCCAGATCCCTGCGGGTCTTCATTTCTACCTCGGCTACGGCCGCGATACTGGCCAGTGCCTCTCCGCGAAACCCCATGGTTTTAATGCGAAACAGGTCTTCAATATTGGAGATCTTGGAAGTAGCATGTCTTTCAAAGGCCATACGGGCATCAGTAACACTCATGCCCTTGCCGTTATCGATCACCTGTATCAGGGCCTTGCCTGCATCGTTGATGATGAGTTTGATTTCGTCGGCACCGGCATCTACAGCATTTTCCAGCAATTCCTTCACGGCGCTGGCCGGCCGTTGAATCACTTCACCGGCAGCGATCTGGTTCGCTATATGATCGGGCAATAATTGAATGATATCGGTCAAGATCAGTTCCTTTTGTAATGGGCAAAGTTACTGCATATGCGGCTTTTTAAACCTGTCTGTTGGAAAAGAAAACTTGCCCTAATAAAAAAGACCCCCGGGGATACCGGAGGTCTTAACAATATTAATAGGATGTATTATCTCACAACTTCTACTCTTCCTACTGCAAGACGATTACCGTCTAGGTCAACCACCTCAACCCAATAAACACCGGTTGCCTGATTGCTCAGATCAACGGCCATTGGAGCGAAAGGTATACCCAGGGTGAATCTCTGAGTCAGTACACGTTTACCCATTGCATCAAATACGTTCACACCATAAGGAGTTACGGTATTGTGTGCCGGGTTGTACCGAACTACAAATTGTCCTGAAGTTGGATTTGGAGAGATGAATACTCTACCTGATGTAGAATCTCCGATCACAACGGTGTTTGATAAATTAACACAACCATTCACGTCAACAACCCTCAGCCTGTAACTTCCTTGTCCGTCAACCCTGATCAGCAATGAGCTGGCAGTTGCACCGGATA
>CAIRHQ010000232.1 GCA_903878475.1 uncultured Bacteroidota bacterium
CAGCAATATGGCACCACAAAAAAGAACAATACTTCTTCCAGCGGTACATTGTATAACCGGATGCCGGTGATATAGGCTTCATTAAAACTCCATACCCCTCGCGCAATAAAAAAACTATCCCAGATAATATAAAACAGCGCTGGCAAGATCATCGCCATGAACAGCGCTTTCCAATGTTTATAAAAAGCTACTTTCTTATCGAAGCTCAGCAACAGCGGACCAGCCAGTGAAGCCGCTAGGATCATTAAATAAGTGAGGTGGGTATTCATTAGGCAGATACATTATTCATCGACTTATCCTTACGCACTTTATCGTGGTATTTTTTGGCTACCATCAACATCCCAAAACTTTCACCCTCTTCTTTACCCGTATGCTTGTGGTGCATTTTATGCGCCCAGCGGATACTGCGGATATATTGGTTATTGGACCTCGAAAACCATTTCAGGCGCTGGTGAATGATCACCTCATGCACAATGAAATAAGCCAAACCATATAAGGCGATACCAAAACCAATAGCGGCTACCGTAAACTGGTGCTGCTGTAAGCCCAGCATGATACATAACCAACTGGGAATGGCAAAGATGAGAAAGAACAGATCATTCTTTTCAAATATACCGGGTGAAGGCTGATGATGATCGCGATGCAGGTACCATAAAAAACCATGCATCACATAACGATGGGTAAGCCAGGTGATCCCTTCCATGCAGAAGAATGTGATGAGTATGGTTGCTATAAATATTATCCAGTTCATATTATGGAAGAAAGCTGTTTAAGAGCAAAAAGAACATCAGCTGAATCAATAACAAATGTACTGCGAATTTGTTTTGCTTACCGAACGGGCTGAAATGAAAGAAAGCCAGCAAGATCATGCTGATGGTGAACCAGCTGAGGTAATTGTACATGGGCACTTCGCCATCGACACCCCAATGCCAGTAACCCAGCTTGATGGCCACGGGCTCCATGATCCAGTCGAAGAACACCGCCAGGGTAGCCCCATCGATGATCACAGATAGTGCTTTCAGTGCCTGTGGTTTTTTTCCCGTATCCAGGGCAACCCTTCCAATGGCCTTCATCAGTAAGGTATGAATGCTGATACCAGAACAGAAGATGATCACAAACCAGTTGATGCCGATGATGAGTGGAACATTCCGAAAGGATAATCCCAATACCCCGCCATACTTATAGTCGCCAAAAAGTGCACCGGTATTCACCCCAATGATCTCTACCGACATCCCGATACAAAACACGGCAAGCATGAATACATAAAAGAAAATATTTTTATCCTGTTGGGTCCACAACAACAGGGCAAACATCAACAGCAAATTAAAAGCAGTGGCTTGTACAAAAAATGAGGTCTTGAAAAAAAGAATGCCCACCAGTCCGATGGTATGAAACAGGATAGCCAGCCCTGTGGCAATTTGGTATTTTGTAAATCGATTGATCAATGCTTTTTTTTATTTTCATGCTGAACCAGATCCGCTACGATCATGGCACTTTTCAAACAAAGCGGTATACCACCACCGGGGTGAACACTGCCTCCGCAAAAATACAACCCTTTGATCTGGTTCGAAAAATTGGCATGCCGCAAAAAGGCCGCCATAGCAGAATTTGAACTGCTGCCATACAAAGATCCTTTATAAGAAGCGGTTTCAGCCTCGATCATCACAGGGTCAAGTACCTGCTCTGTCTGTATCAGGGGCTCCAGATCAATATCCAGCATCCGGTTTAGTTTTTCAATGATCCGGCTCCGTATGTCAATTTTTAGTTGCTCCCAATCTTGCCCTTCATGCGCCGGTGCATTCACCATCACGAACCAATTCTCACAACCCGCAGGCGCCAGAGAAGACTCAATCTTTGATGTAACATTAATGTAAATGGTGGGATCCGCCGTGAGTTGTTTCTTTTTAAAAATTTGGTCAAACTCATCTTTATAATCCTTGCTGAAAAATATATTATGCAGTTGCAACTGCGGAAAAGTATTTTTTACACCCCAATAAAATATGATGGCACTGCTGCTCCTTTCTTGCTTCAATACTTTTTTCGCCTCCTGGTTGTTGCGCAATAAATGCAAGTAAGTAAAATATACATCTGCATTGCTCACTACCACATCGGCCAAAATATTTTTATCACCAACGACCACCCCTTGTACTTTTCCTTCATGGGTGATGATCCGTTGTACCGGACTATCAAAATGAAATTCCACTCCGGTTTTTTTGGCCAGCCGGAATAAGGCATCCGTTATGCTGATCATGCCCCCTTTAGGATAAAAGGTTCCCTGGTTATGTTCCAAATGCGGGATCATACTGAGCATACCGGGTGCCTGGTAAGGATTACTGCCATTATAAGTAGCACAACGGTTGAATAGTTGTACGGTCTCGGTCCGACTGAATTGTCGCCGATTATATTGGTGCAATGACCTAAATAAATAAGGGAGCTTAAGGGCGCCAAGGGCACGCAGGGTTCGGGTATGCAACCAGGTTCTTCTTTTTTGTAAAGAATGATCCAAAAAGACCGAACCGATCTTTTCATACGAATTTGCTGCCCGCTTCAGGTAACTGCTGACATGCTGTGCAGGCTCATTGATCTGCTGTTCCATTTCAGCAGCAAATGCTGCAGCGTCGGTATATGCATTTACTTTTTTCCCATTCTCAAAAAAATAAGTACAGGCGATGTCTACGGGTTGGTACGAAAAATAATCCTCCATGGGTTCGCCAGCCAGTTCGAACAATGCTTCCAGATTTTGTGGTTGGGTAAATAAGGATGGGCCTGCATCGAAAGAATAACCGTCTTTTTCAAAAGCGGTTAATTTGCCACCCGGACAATTGTTTTTCTCGTATACGGTTACCTGATAGCCCTGAACTGACAACCGGATAGCCGTTGCCATACCGCCAATGCCACTTCCGATGATGACTGCTTTACCTGGTAACATGTTGAAGTTAAGTTAATGACCAGATGCAAGATAGGCTTCCAGTTTTGGAAAAGCAATTTTGAACCAGGCGGTGTATTTTTCAGGATACGATTCAATCTTGTTTCTGATCTCATCCATCCCGGAAAAACAAAAATCCATAACCTCCCGATCATCCGGATTGATCTGTCCGTCGTAATAACCAACCAATACATGGTCAAATTCATATTCCGTAAGTCCGTTCTCCATTTCCGCCTTGTAAGTGAATGAAAATGCCTTGGTCAGCGGAATGGTAAATCCCATCTCTTCCTGTAGTCTTTTTTCAGCAGCCTGTTCAATGGACTCAATGGGTGATGGGTGGCTGCAACAGGCGTTGGTCCATAAACCCGGACTATGATATTTATTCATGGCTCTTTGCTGCAACAGCATCTGTCCATTCTTGTTGAAAACAAAAATGCTGAAAGCCCTGTGAAGCAGGGCTTTTTGATGAACTTCCATTTTTTCCATAGTGCCTATAGGCACATCATTTTCATCTACAAGGATCAGGTCCATAAATTGAATTATAATAAATTAAACTGGCTTCTTAATCCGGCTTTTGCCAGGATAAATGCCTTGCCATAATTGGGTATGCGTATACGCTGTTCCAAAATATTAGCCGGCGCTGTCTTTTTTATTTTTTTAAATAGGGATAAATAATATTTATAGGCCACATATACCCCAAACCTTGCTTTCACGGGCAATTGCAATATTCCTTCATAAGCATGGGCAAAGTCAACGGCGATATCTGCTTCGATCTGCTTTTTCATGTAAGGCGTGAAATTCTTAAAATCCACATCCGGAAAATAGGTTCGGTTCAGGTGTTCGTAATCTGCTTTCACATCCCGTAAAAAATTCACTTTCTGGAAAGCGGCGCCGAGCGACTGAGCGGAGGGTTTCAACTTTTCGTATTGCTCCTGATCACCTTCGCAAAATACATACAAGCACATCAGTCCTACCACTTCTGCACTTCCATAAATATATTCCTGATACCCATAACTGTTGTAGGTGGTTTTGCTAAGATCCATCTCCATGCTCTTGAAAAAAGCGGCGATCAGTTCGGGGGCGATTGAATATTCATTCACCGTCATCTGAAAGCTATGCAATATCGGATTGAGGCTGATGCCTCTTTCGATGGCTGCATAAGTGTCTTTTTTAAACTCCTGCAACAGTTCGTCTTTATTGAACTGATGAAAAGTATCTACAATTTCATCGGCCAAGCGAACAAACCCATAAATATTATAGATGGGTGAGCGAAGGTCTTTATGCAACAAATTGATGGCGCTACTGAAAGAAGTGCTGTACTTCTCCGTAGTGATCTTGCTGCAGTCGCGACTGAGTTCATGAAAAATCCTGATCATGACCTGTTGGAATTTTTTTAATTATTGAAATATTTAACTACTTGTTTTGATACCAGTTCCCCGCTGATCAAACTTGGGGGCACTCCGGGTCCGGGTACCGTAAGCTGACCAGTATAAAAAAGATTTTTTACTTTTTTGCTTCTGATGCCCGGCTTTAAAACAGCTGTTTGACTTAAAGTGTTCGCTAATCCGTATGCATTTCCCTTAAAAGAATGATAATCATTTATAAAATCGCTAACTGAATAGGATTTTTTATAAATGATTGCATCCCGCACAGATTGTCCTGTCTTGCTTTCAAATCTACTCAAAATTTTCTCAAAATACTGATCCCTGATCAATTCCGTATCTCCCAACAATCCTGTGGCCACTGGGATCAGGAAGAATAAGTTCTCACAACCAGGCGGAGCCACGGTTTTGTCTGAAACCGAAGGGGCACCTAAATAAAACAACGGATCGGATGGCCACTGAGGATCTTTGTAGATCTCTTTTCCGTGCACATCAAAACTGGTATCAAAGAAAAGGCTATGGTGCTGAAGGCCTTCAATTTTTTTATTTAGGCCTACATAGTAAAGCAAACAACTGGGGGCCATTACCCGATTGTTCCAATATTGATCCGAGTATGTTCTGTATTCGGCGGGCAGCAAAGCTGTTTCAATAAAATGATAATCTGCTGCTCCGATCACCACATCAGCTTCGTAGATATTTCCGGAACGGGTAACCAGTTTGCGGGCTAATTTATTTTCAATGATGATCTCGCTCACTTCTTCATTGAAAATGAATTGAGCACCTTGTTCCTTTGCTACAGCAAACATGCCTTCCACAATTTTATACATGCCCCCTTTCGGGTACCAGGTACCCAGTTTGATATCGGCATAATTCATTAAGCTGTATAGTGCCGGAGTATCTTGTGCCAGTGCCCCTAAAAACAGTACCGGGAACTCGAGCAATTGCTGCAATTTAGGATGCGTAAAATATTTGGCGATATGTTGCTTCATGGAAGTGAACACATCCAGTTTAAAAACCCCTTTTATTAAATCGACATCCAAAAATTCGGTGAGTGACTGACCCGGCTTATGCACCAGTTTAAACATGCCCACTGCATATTTGTATGCAGCTTCTTTCATGAACAGATCAAGTTTTGCAGCGGCGCCTGTTTCTGTTTTTTCGAAAATATCTTTTAACGCGGCATAATCTGCAGGAATGTCCATCGCTGCATCAGGCCAGTAAACGCGATAGGATGGATCCAATCTGTCTAATGCATAATAATCTGAAACCTTTTTCCCAAAGCAGTTAAAAAATCTTTCAAACACATCAGGCATCCAGTACCAGCTTGGTCCGCGGTCGAACATGAAACCATCCACCAGCATTTGCCTTGCCCTACCACCCGGTGTATCATGTTTTTCCAGCACAGTAACATCCCAACCAGCCTTGGCCATGAATGCCGCAGCGGATAAGCCTGCAAAACCACTTCCTATGATGACTGCTTTTTTCAATGCTGTAAAATACAGTTAAATATTATAAATAAAAATCCGGATAATCAATACCGGCTGATCTGTTCTTTCAATAGTTTGCGGGCAAAATGTATCCGGCTTTTAATGGTTCCCAACGGCTCTTTCAGCATGGCTGATATTTCGTGATATTTATATCCTTCAAAATATAACATAAATGGATTTTTGAAGATATCGGGCAAATGATACACTGCCGCATATAGTTCTTTCACCATCAACCTACATTCTGCATCATTGGCAAGGGCAGGTTGTTGATAATTCAACAGGTATTCATTCGGCGTGTTGTCGAATATGGTATTTTGTCTGGCACCCTTGCGATAATTATTGATAAAAATATTCCGCATGATGGTGTATAACCAGGCCTTGATATTGGTGCTTGCCATATATTTTTCATGATTGGCCAATGCCCGGTACATGGTTTCCTGCAACAGGTCTTTTGCAGTCTCTGAATCCCGGGTTAAGGATATAGCAAATGGCTTCAGATAAGCCTCATTGCTCAATAAAAGCTGATTAAATTCTATGGTAGACATATTCTTGTTTAATTATTATACCATAAAGTTAAACATAAAAATCAAACCCAAGATTCATTTTGTTTAATATTTTGCTAATAATATTAAACAACATAAAATCAATGCATTACATAGAATCCAATAAATTATACGAGGGGCTTAGAGGCTGTAAATGAATTCCATCACCTCTGCAAAGGATTTTTTCAATATGATGGTAGAGGGTATTTTGGCAGTGCTGCTATGGACAATCTGTCCCGATATCACCAATGAGGTTGACGGAAATTTAACCGTAGCCTGGTTGATGAATTTTTCAAAATTAAACTTATGTCCAACTGAGGTGAGATGTGCATACAGATAATCCGGTTTTTTCTGTTTCACCAAGTGTACCATATCAGCAAGCGGCACAGAAGCTCCGAGATAAACCGTTTTTACTCCTCTGGATTTCAATAAAAAATTCATGAACAATAAGCCCAGTTCATGATACTCACCCTCGGGCAAGAATAGCAAAATGGTTTTATCTTTTTGCAAAACACCATTGATCTGCTCAATGCCCAGGATCAGTTTCTGTCGAATAATATTCGTTACAAGGTGCTCCTGTACTGGGTTTATATGATTGGTCAACCACAGAATACCGATCTTTTCCAGAAAAGGAAAGATGATCTGGTTAACGGTTCTTTCAATTCCTTTTGCCAGGATGCAACTATCTAACAATATCTCAAATTTTTCCATATCAAAATCCACCATGTACTGGATCAGGTCATTGAGTAATCGTTCCTGTTGTGCCTGTGTTTGAGTTAGGGTAAGTAACTTTTCCTGCAACTCGGCCTCATTCATTTTATCGATATGCGAGATCTTGTATCCGTATTTATTAAGCAGGGCAATATTGAGTAATTTCTTCAATTCCTCATTGCTGTAATAGCGGATATTGGTATCAGAACGGCTTGGTTTTAAAAAAGAATAGCGCTGCTCCCATATCCTTATGGTATGTGCTTTTATACCCGATAAATTCTCAAGATCCTTGATCGTAAATGAATGCATGCGCTCTGTTTTTATGACTATACTACAAAAACAACACGAAATTGTTTAATGAATTTCGTAAAAAACATAACAATACATGCTAAATATTAAAAATTTCTTTGGGGAAGATCAGGAAAAATCCTCTTTATTAATTTGTTATAGGGGAAAAGAATTGTCCAACCGGTAAGAAAAATGATCCGAATATCCGTCATGATGGTCGCATGCCGCTGATACCAAAGCTCCAATGCGCCCTTATATTCATAAATAGAAACATACATGAGTTTAATATCAACCGCCCCGGATACCAGTTTTTCCTCATCCCTGAAAATAAGTGAACCAATACCGGTCATGCCCGGTTTACAATTATAGATAAGTTGCTGAATGGATTCCGGATAGATCTTAAAACTCACCGCCATCAATGGCCTGGGGCCCACAATACTCATATCCCCTTTGATCACATTCAACACTTGTGGCAGTTCATTCAATTTGGAGATCCTTAAAAATTTTCCAAAGAGGGTTACCCTTGGGTCGTTTCGTAAGGTGATCTCGCCGGTACCGATATTCGGACTGTTCTTCACCATGGTGGCAAATTTCCAGATCTTAAAATGCTTGTTCTTATACCCCACCCTGTTTTGCAAATAAAAAACCTCGTGCTCGCCGGTGAACAATAATATAATGATGACCACCAAAAATATGGGTGACAGTAAAACCAATGCAATGATTGCAATGAGTAGATCGAGTATTCGTTTGGTTGTCCTATACATGCTTGAGTGAGGTCAAAGTTATTGCTTGCGGGATAAACTTCCACATCTTTTTCTAGCCATCGGAGTATGTTTTTAATAAACTCCCTTTATTTTATCACATACAGCCAATATCTCTTCGTTGCTAATATTGGTGGAGCAAGGAATGCTCAAACATCTCTGGTATACGGCGTCTGAAACATTATGGGTTTGAACAAAAATATTCTCGACAAACATGGGCAACTGGTTCATGGGCACCCAGAATGGCCTGCTTTGCATTTGATGAT
This sequence comes from uncultured Bacteroidota bacterium, assembly GCA_903878475.1. GTDB lineage: Bacteria > Bacteroidota > Bacteroidia > Chitinophagales > Chitinophagaceae > Ferruginibacter. The sequence goes on from CAIRHQ010000232.1 coordinate 8,364, forward strand.
CGTTCAGCACCTTTAATACTTCCCGTTGTTTTTCAGTACTGATGGTTGGGAGCCACCAGTTTGGCATAACGGTATCGGATACCTGCTGAAAACCAATATCTCCCACGCCTTCCAGTTCCTTTTTATATAAGGCAATGATCTCCAGTTTCCGGGCTAAAAATCCGGGCAGCTGCTCCATCTGGGCCACGCCCATGGCTGCTGCCACATTCACCAGGCGGTAGTTATAGCCGATCTCATCATGCCGGTATTCAAAGGGATCAGATTTGGCCTGGGTGGTAAGGTGCTTGGCTCTTTTAGCCAGGGCCTCATCATCGGTAACGATCATACCGCCGCCGCCTGTGGTGATGATCTTATTTCCATTATAACTGAAGGTGCCCAACAAACCAAAGCTTCCGGCATGCTTGCCTTTGTAAAAACTTCCTAGGGCTTCTGTGCTGTCTTCAATTACGGTAAGATGGTGGGTTGCGGCCAGTGCCATCAATCTGTCCATATCACAGATATTACCCAGCACATGCACCGGCATCAGCACCGGAATTCTTCTGCCATCTTTTTTCAGGTGGCAAAACCCGTTGCGTTGTTCGGTTTCATTTTCCAAAAAAGACTGGAGCAGGTTGAGGTCCATTTGCCATGAACCGGCATCGGTATCGATCAAGATAGGATCGGCACCGGTATATTTAATGGCATTGCAGGTAGCAATAAAAGTAATATTGGGGGCGATCACATAATCCTGTGCACCCACACCCGTCATCAACAAACAGATATGCAGGGCGGTGGTACCGCTGCTGGTGGCCACGGCATAACGGGTACCCGCAAATGCTGCAGTCATTTTTTCAAACTGATCAACATAAGCACCCACACTGCTTACCCAGCCGGTATCCAAACAATCCTTAACATATTTCCATTCGTTACCGGCCATATTGGGTCCACTAAGCAATAGCATATTTGACAGTTTTAGTTATACAAACCTATTAAAAAAAAAGGAGCGTTTATTAAACGCTCCCTAAAGAATATTATTTCAGCCGTTCATCATATATTCCTGAACTTTTGGGCAAAGGAATCTGTGATGATCTGTGTGCTTAACAAGGTATAAATTTCGCGCACACCATCGGGTACCGTTTTAGTGATGGTAAAGCCAAGTTCATTTTTTATTTTATCAAAATTCACACGGTAATCTCGCGGATCCTCATTGCTTTCTACATAATTCACTTTCACATTGGGTACCACTTTGCACACTTCTTTGATCACCATGCCTTTGTTATAATTTTCTTCCGTGCTGCCCACATTGAATACATTGGCCCGCACTTTTTCTTCCGCAGATTCCAACACCAACACTACTGAACGGGCCAGATCATCTACATGGCAATAAGGCCGCCAGAATTGTTGACCCCAAATCTCCTGTTCCCCATGCACGGTTGCATTGCGGGTAAACTCATTCACGGTAAGGTCGAACCGGATACGCGGTGAAAATCCGTACACCGTACTGAACCGAAGGGCTGTACTACATATGCGGCTATCTTTATTTTCTTCGAGCAGGAATTTTTCAAACTTTACTTTCAGTTCTGCATACAACGATACCGGATTCAAGGCAGAGCTTTCTACCACAAATGAATCGGGATCGGGCATCTTGCCATAGTTGCTGCAGGTACTCGCAAAAACAAAACGCTTTACCCCTTTTTTCTCTGCGGCATTAAAGAGTGCCACACTTCCATGCCAATTGGTTTCATTGGCCTCTTCACTGAATTTTTTACAGGCAGGGTCGCCCACAATGGCAGCCAAATGAGCTACCGCATCAATCCCATGCAAGGCCTTATCCACTTCTTCTGCATTGCGGATATCCCCTTTCATGAATTCAAAATTGGGATGAAGCATTACATCATACAGGGCTTCGCCCCCAAATTTCAAAGAATCAAACGCACGCACTTCATAGCCTTTGTTCAACAGCTGGCGCACCAGCACCGATCCAATATAACCGGCACCACCGGTAACTAATACCTTCATATTTTTATTTTTATTTTGCTGCACAAAATTAGGGTAACAAGGGGGTAAAGGAATAACTATTTTGCCGGAACACCCATCACCGTGCAGTTGTCCGGAACATCTTTCACTACTACGGCACCCGCCCCGATCATGGCACCCGATCCTACATGAATGCCCTGGCGAATCACTGCATTCGCTCCTACAAAACTACCGGCACCGATTTTTACATTGCCGCACAACACGGCACCCGGACCAATATGCGCAAAATCGCCTACTTCACATTCGTGTTCAATGATACAACCTGTATTACAAATGGCACCCACCCCGATGCGTGCCAAGGGATTGATGGTAACCCGGGCAGACAGCATCACCCCTTCCTCACTGACCTGCGCTGTAGCATCTACTACCGCTGAGGGGTGTGCGATGGTTGAAGGGCGTATACCCCTTGCTGTTAGCTGCTCATGGATCTTCCTACGAATGGTATTATCCCCCACTGCAATGAAACAGCCTTGCTTTTCTATGACCTGCAGGGCAGCAACACTGGTTTCCGATCCGAGATAGGCTAAATGAAAAGGATTGTACTCCTTTTCCATGGTATCGCAATAGCCGCTCAGCTTGCTGCCGGATGACTGCAAAATTCCACACACCACGAACGCATGACCTGAATATCCGATGACTACCATGTGAGCAAGATTTATCGTCTAATTTAGCAATGATTTATAAGCCTCAAGTATATTTTGCCATATATTTTCCCGGCGGTAATTTAGGTTCACCTGTTCAGCCAGTACCCGGGCCATTTGATGCATAGCCTCAGGGTCGCCCAATGCCGTTTCCAGGCATGCCCGCATTTCATCCTCGTTCCCGGTTTCAAAGATCAACCCTGTTTCTTTGTGGCGAATAATGTCAATATTCCCCGGAATACGGCTACAGATCACCGGCAGCTGCATGGCGCCTGCCTGTAATAACACATTAGGAAATCCTTCGCGGTGGGAAGGAAATATAAAATAATTGGCGAGGTACATATAATATTTCACCTCCTGCGTCCATGGAATATGAATCATATTCGGATCATTTTCTATAACCTCAAGACAGTCCTTGGGTAAAGGATCCAGCGCATCTTCCCGTTCGCCTACCAGGATAAGTTTGAGTTGCTCATGATCTTTCTGCATGGCCGTAAACACCCGGATCAATTCCGGAATTCCTTTATCAGTTACCAGTCGGCCAATAAAAAGCAGGTAAGTATTTTTTTCATCGTACTGAATATTTTGACGGATGGAATGGAGTGTGGCTGCGTCCATATTATCCCGATTAAACAATTCGGTATTGATACCATTGGATGAACCTGGACCAATCAGTCTTAGTTTAGCCGGCTCCGTGAGTTGGTGGGTGCTGATGAATTGTAATAAGGAAGGACTATTTGGCCAAACCTGGGTGGCGGCCCAATAAGTCAATTTTTCCATGGTTTTTAACAACCAATACTTGAATCCTGTTTCCACCATCATGGGTAAGCCTGCCACGGTATGTATCCGGATCGGAACTGAAGAAAATTTTGCCGCCAGCATGCCCAGCAATCCGGCCTTGGGCGTATGGGTATGAACTATATCTGGTTTTTCTTTGATGAAGATCCTGATCAGGCGAAACAAACAG
>CAIRHQ010000233.1 GCA_903878475.1 uncultured Bacteroidota bacterium
ACGTCTCCTGCAAGGGACGTTTCGTCTTGTTATACGCAACGTCCTCGTCCAACGCACAAATCAGAAGAGAGACGTTGCTGAGAAAAAACGTTTAAGACGTTTAAAGTTTAAGGTTTAAGGTTGGGAAGAGTACGTTTCAATTAATCAGAGCGAAATCCTTGCCAACTGCCAACTGCCTCCTGCCAACTAATTCTACTTCCCAGCAACGTCTCCTGCAAGGGACGTTTCGTCTTGTTATACGCAACGTCCTCGTCCAACGCACAAATCAGAAGAGAGACGTTGCTGAGAAAAAGCTCGAAATGAAAGTTGTGTGAAACCCGATCAGTGCCCATCCGTCTCAATTCGTGTCATCCGTGTATCTATTGATTACAAGCTTCCTCGCTTCGCTCGGAATGACAGTGAACTTCCAATAAAGTAAACAGACTTCTCGCTTAGCTCGAAGTAGAAGTTGTGTAATACCCCATCCGCCCCGATCCGTGTCATCCGTGTATCCATCCTTTCCATCTTAATCCGTGATCACCGTCCACCCCTTTGCAATCAAATTCAGTTTGGCTGTTGATCCTAATCCGCTCGGTGCTGCCAATGGTTGTTGGTGTGAAATATCAATATAAGGAACACCCCACGGTCCGGCCTGTACGCCGGAATTATCTAGCGCGATCAGGATATTGTTTACTGCTGTCGTTGAAAAATTATTATTCCTCAGATACAAACTGGTCAATGAAGTATTCGCACTGATGTCGATCGTAGTTAATTGGGTATTCTGCAGCACAATGTATTTCAATAAATTTCCCGGGATATTTTCCAGTCCACTTAATGATAATAACTGGTCGGGATTTGATTGTATGGTAAAAGAACTCATGCCATTGGGTTTATCCAGATTAATGGTAATGGTATAAATACCGGGTGATTGATACATATGACCATGCAGAACTGCTCCTTCGGCTGAATCGATGAAATTATCAACTGTTTCATCGCCCCATGATATAGAACCACTAAATGGTATCATGTTGATGCCGGTATCCTGCTCATTCAAGGGTATGTGGTTTATCAATACTTGTACGGCCTGGCTCATCATTTGTTTGTTGATGATAGCGGTGATGGTTCCGGATGTTTTTGCGGAGTTGGTTTTGGGTTTAGGTTCGATCAAACTGTCTTTCATGCAGGCAGTGAGCAGTACTGAAATCATCAGACTGAGGGGGATCAGGTTTTTCATAGTGTTACTATTTACTTTTTGATCAATTCCACGGTTCTATCGCTGCAGTTAGTTGTAACCTTTGTCGAATACGGCAATCGGATTTTGGACCGCAAGTTATTCAGGATCAAGGTAGTTAGCTGTCGTAGAGTTAGTGGAATTTGGGTAGTTAATTAATTACGTTTGAGGAAAGTTGGCAGTTAGCAGTGGGCGGTTGGCTAAGAGCCCGTCATTAATTTGAATGAACTTCCAACCTCCAATATTATAAATTTTTATTATTTTTAAGACAACTATTAGACTACATCACCAACACTAACCCCCCCAGCTTATGCAATCATTATCTCCGGTTCAGCACAATGAGCGAGAAATCTTCATGGATATGCTCCGCGGATTTGCCATACTCGGAATCTTTATTGCCAACCTGGGAAGCGGATTCAGCTTTTATGATGAAAGCTTACAGCATACCGGTCCGTATCTGTTACCGGGCTGGGACCATAAAATGCGTTTCCTGCATGCGATGTTCATTGAAGGAAAATTTTATTCCATCTTCAGTCTGCTGTTTGGATGGGGCATCGCCCTTCAAGTAAAACGGGGGCTCGCCAAAGGCATTGATGTAACTCCTACCCTTAAACGCAGATTAACTTTCATGTTGCTGCTGGGTGCCTGTCACCTGCTGCTCTGGTCGGGCGATATCGTTTTCTTCTATGCGCTACTGGGTTTTGTTTTACTACCCTTACGTAAATTTTCAAACAAGGCTTTACTGATCAGCGGAGGAATATTGATCCTGTCGCCCATCCTTTTGTATGGTTTAAAACTAGCGTTTCCGGTGTTGAATTTTCCTTCCGAACTATTGAATTATACCGGCATGCAGGTAAGTAGTGCAGTGTCTCATATTAAATCAGAAGGTGAATGGTTCAACCTGATGAAAAATGGTAGCTGGTGGGATATTGTTAAACTGAATCTAGGTGGTTTCTTTTTCCGCTATGGCGACCTGTTCTTTATCAGCCGCATTTCCAAAGTACTCGGTATGTTCCTGGTCGGGTATGTAATTGGACGGTCTGATTTTTATAAAAACATTGCTAAGTATAAAAAAATAATTTATGGGGTGATCGCTTTTGGCGTATTGATCGCTATTCCGGCCAATTATATCCTGGCCCATTATATGATGTGGTATAGTATGGATTATTATTCGCTGAAAATAAACGGACTCTATCAAACCATTGCCTATGCTTTTGGCGTGGCGCCATTGGCACTTAGCTATGTTGGGGTGCTCATGCTTTTTTGTCAAACCGCCGTAGGTAAAAAAATACTTGCTGTTTTTGCCCCGGTGGGAAAGATGGCCTTCAGCAATTATATTTTACAAACCCTGGTTGGAAGTTTTGTATTTCTTGGGCCCGGACTAGGATATATGCAACAGGTAGGTCCAGTATGTTTTACCATTTTTGGAGTGGCCATATTCTGTGTACAGATCCTTATCAGCAGCCTATGGTTGAAGTGGTTCAATTTTGGTCCGCTGGAATGGTTGTGGAGAAGCTATACGTATAAACATTGGCAGGTGATGAGGAAGGGATGAAAGTGAATGTGTTTAAGAAGTGTGGAGAGCAAGTTGGCAGTTAGTCCCGAAAGCTTTCGGGAGCAGTTGGCAATACATTTGAATTGATGGTTTCTGTTGCTAACGAAGGTTCTGTAAACTGCTAATAGTAAAGATTTATTTAATTGAATCTAATTCACATCGCGAATGAAATCTCAGCAAACTGCTAACTGCCAACCGCAAACTGACGTATCATTTCTCAAACGTAAACCGATACCCCTCACTCTTCTTATCTCCTGTTTTAAACAAGATGGCCTGGGTGAGATAAATATTAGCGCCCATAGAATCGGGATGCTTTTCTCCGGCCACTACTAATTTAACGGTATGCTTACCGGGGGATAATTGAAATTTATGCCAGATGCTTACATCGCGATGTTCCTGTGCGGCGTAATTATAGTAGGTATTGATGCGCCGCTGGAATTTACCATCGAGGTATACATCGGCCTTGCCGCCGTCTTTAACCCAGTTGCCCATTAAAGATATTCCTGTGCCATTAAAACTGAACTCCATTGCATCTCCCGCTTTGTTGGCAAAGATCGCCTGATCTCTTTCAGATTTTCCATCCCATGATTTTTCTATATAAGTTTTCCAGTTACTGCTGAACACCCAATCTGATTTTGAAAATACAGGAACCGATCTGTCGTATACCAGTTTCGGGAACGATACTTCATATGCCGCAGGTTTCAATGGTTGATTGGGAATATAGATCGTATCATTTTTTATATAGGCTCCTTTTTTTTGCGTCAGCTGCAAGGCATATTGATCGGTTGCTATTACTGCACTGTTGAAAGAATAGCTGGTATTGATAAAGATCGAATCACCAATATCCTTAACGCCTTTTTGCATGTCGGCCGGAAGTGCACTGAATCCTTTGATCAAGCCCAATACCGCCATGGCATTGGAAGGATTGCAATCTGCATCCTGTCCGCAGCGGGTGGTGATCTCTAATGTGCGGTACACATCTCCTTCACCATATAAAAGTCCCATCACGATATACGCTCCATTTAACTTGGCATCAATATTAAATTTCGATCCTGCGCCACTGATGTCTTCATCGCCCCATTTATCGTCCAACTCCTTCCAGGCGGCTTCCCAGTTTTTTGGGTAATGATTATGCAACTTGATCACATCGCGAACGATTTTTGCATAATCAGATTCTGCCGGAATGGTATGCAGGGCCTGTTCAATAATTTTATTGATATCATTTTCAAAATAAGCGGCGCTGTACAGTGAACCCACAAAGATGCCACCGTATACTCCGTCGCCATAATTCATAATATGTCCTATTTTCCCGGAGATGTCCACTACATTCTGTGGCAATCCCGGATTCATGAACCCGATATAATCGGCTTCAATTTGAAAATCGATATCATCTGCTCTGAAACTATTTTCAGGATCTCCGGATGCGGGTGGAAAAATACTATCATAATAATTTTTGCGGGCCTGCATATTGGCGCACCATAAAGGATAACCTGCTTTCGCCAGCATCTCCTGAAAATTTTTTGCGGGCGCATCGATACCAAATTTATCCATGGCCATTAAAAAGCTGAGCTGTACATAAAGATCATCCTGCCAGATGCTTCCCTTGATATCGGCAGGGGCCCATTTTATAGTATCGGTATTGATGGCCTGCTGAAACCTGAACTCATGTGGTGCACCGTAAGTAACTCCAATCATTTTACCCGCCCAGCCGCCGGCGATCTTATCTTTTAAATCATTCAATGAGATCTTTTTTCGGGAAAGATTTGATTGAGCTTGTACAAAAAATATACTGATTATGGATACTAGGAGTAAAAGGATAGATTTCTTCATGCGAGGGAGTTTAGGAGATAAATATAAGAAAACGTTTCATTCGTTTAAGGTTAACGGACATAAAAATGAATTCGTCATGCTGAGGCACGAAGCATCCTGTCCGCTTAGATAAAATTATAGTTGATTGTGGCGAGTGGAATCTTTCTCCCGATAGCCATCGGGATCAGGATGACAGTACGTTTTTTATTATCCTGACTCCAGTAGTATAGAGGTCATCAAATTAAACCAACAATAAACTATAAACTACAAAAGATTAGTGTACGAAATACTGGCAGAAGAAATTTATCAATAGCATTAATCTAATAATTCCATTTCGTATTCAAACAACAACGCTTCAATTGGTACCCGACCGAATTGTTGCAACACGGTATTGCATCGATATAATAA
>CAIRHQ010000234.1 GCA_903878475.1 uncultured Bacteroidota bacterium
GGCACCATGTACCCATCCAAAAACATTTACAGCCTGCGGGAAATGAAAAATGTATTTCAATGGCATGGCCACTAACAGTAAGATCAAAAAGGAGATGCCTTCTGCAATGGCGATCATCCTGAATGTTTGCATTAATTTTTTGGGGTCTTTAGTTTGCATCTGTCTATTTGTTTTTTATGTTGTTCAGTTCTGTATTTGTTCAACTAGTGATAGTGCTTTCGGTTCAGCGTGTAATGAAACAGCCTATCAATAAACGACTCAACGGTTAAATTGTTTAGTAATTCACCACTTGTTCTACGATCGCTTCCGGTATTTCCCTCCATTCATATTGCTGGTTACGCAATTGGGGTTCAAATCCGGCTTCGCGAATAGAGGCTTGTATGGTAGTGCTGGTAAAGCGGTGTGGTGCACCGGCTGCGCTCACTACATTTTCTTCGATCATGATACTTCCGAAATCATTGGCGCCTGCATGCAAACAAATTTGAGCAACAGGTTTACCCACAGTAAGCCAGCTGGCCTGAATGTTTTTGATATTTGGCAACATGATCCGGCTAAGGGCGATCATGCGGATATATTCTTCTGCGGTAGTAAGGTTATGTACACCGCGAATATTGGCCAGCAGCGTATCTACATCCTGGAAGGTCCAGGGAATAAAGGCCAGAAAACCTTTTGCGTGCTCGGGTTTGCGGCTTTGTACTTCACGGATCTTCACTAAGTGTTCAAATCTTTCCTGCAAGGTTTCTACATGACCAAACATCATGGTGGCCGAAGTGGTGATATCTAGTTCATGGGCTTCGTGCATGATATCGAGCCATTCCTGGGCGCCACATTTTCCTTTGCTGATCAGGCGTCTAACCCTATCCGTTAATATCTCTGCACCGGCACCGGGAAGGCTATCCATGCCCGCAGCTTTCAGTGCCTGCAATACTTCACGATGGGTAGATTTTTCCAGTTTGGTAATATGCGCAATTTCCGGGGGCCCAAGGGTATGCAGTTTTAACTGGGGATATAATTTTTTCAGCTGCGAAAAAAGATCAACATAAAATGATAGTCCCAGTTCGGGATGATGTCCTCCCTGCAACAACAATTGGTCGCCACCATATTTCAGGGTCTCTTCGATCTTGACCTTATAACTTTCGATATCGGTGATATAGGCTTCAGCATGACCCGGGATTCGGTAAAAATTACAGAATTTACAATTGGCGATGCATACATTGGTGGTATTCACATTGCGGTCTATCTGCCAGGTTACCTTACCGTGGGGTACTTGTTTTTTGCGTAATTCATTGGCTACCCACATCAGTTCGGTGAGGGGTGCCTGTTCAAATAAGAACATACCTTCTTCTACCGAAAGAAATTCGAAACCCAGGGCTTTTTGATAGAGTGAATTCAATTGCATATGAACCATTTGGAAATTGAAGCGCGAAAATACGTCAATTCCTGTCATTGCCTTTTAATCGGCTGCGGTAGGGCATAATTATATGTTAAACAGACAGTTTTAGAGGAAAAATGCAAAATCAAGTATAAATCCGTTGGACTAAATATGACCGGCTCAATAATCACCCACCGCTTATGTAATTAGCTGCTAAACTTCATCCAATAAATTGTAAATTAGATTAACCTGAACATGCGTACGCTTTTATTTTTCATATTATTATCCCTGGCGGGACCTGCTGCCTTTGCGCAGGAAATATTATCACAGCCTGAAGCTCAGTTCATTACCCGCTTTCCGTTTAAACAATATAATGGTGGTGTTATGGTCGTTAGGGCAAGATTTGCCGATATACCCGATACCCTCAATTTTATTTTCGATACCGGAAGCGGAGGCATCTCACTCGATTCCTCCACCTGCCTTGAATTTCATATTCCACTAAAGGCTACCGATACCACCATCACCGGAATTGGCGGTATCCGCAAAGTTTCTTTTGCCTTTGATAAAACCCTGCACTTGCCCGGCCTTAGTGTGCAGCACCTCAATTTTCATGTGAACGATTATAATGTACTCAGCAGCGTGTATGGCGAAAAAGTAGATGGCATTATCGGGTATAGTTTCTTCAACAGGTATATTGTAAAGATCAATTATGAGGACAATACCATTGATGTGCTGAGTCCGGGTAATATCAGCTATCCCTCCGGTGGCACCACCCTGCATCCTGTTTTCACCGCCCTGCCCATTCAATGGATAACGCTGAAAGACAAAAGAAAATCGGCTTTTAATTTTTATCTGGATACCGGCGCTGGACTCTGTTTTTTAATGAGCGAACAATTTGCTTCCGATAGTGGCATATTGCTTTCACGAAGAAAACCCGTGGTAACACAGGCTGAAGGAATGGGAGGCAGGTTGCAAATGCGATTGACCGTGGTGAAGGAAGTGAAGCTTGGCCCGTATAAATTCAGGCAAGTGCCCACCTATCTTTATAATGATGAATACAATGTTACTTCTTATCCCTTTGTGGGCGGCTTGATCGGCAACGACCTGCTGCGCCGTTTTAATCTGGTGCTTAATTACCCAAACAGGGAAGTGCATCTGCTGCCAAATAATCATTACGGCGAAGCCTTTGATTATGCCTACACCGGACTGGGTATTTATTTTGTAGACGGCAAGATCACTGTGGTGGATATCATTGAAGGCTCACCCGCCGATAAAGCAAAATTTTTACCGGGTGATGAGATCTTTTCGGTAGACTCCAATATCTCACATAATATTCAAACCTATAAGAACCTGATACAGCAGCCCAATGTTGATCTGAAGATACTGGTAAAACGAAACGAGAAATTGCTGTTGCTCAACCTGCATACGATTAGTATACGATAAACGTTTAAGGTTTAAAGTTTAATGTTTAAGGTTGTGCTTCATCATATAACTAGACAGCATCAAGTTAGAACAACTTCCAACCTCCAACTTCCAACCTTCAACTGTTAAGAAGTAGCCCCCAACATTGAACTATCCTCCCCCCTCCGTACATTTGCAGCATGATTCAGTTTGAAAGATTTGTACTCGCCAATGGCTTAAGGGTATTGGTTCATGAAGACAAGAGTACCCCCATGGCGGTGGTGAATGTATTATATGATGTGGGCGCCCGCGATGAAGACCCTGCAAAAACAGGTTTTGCGCATTTGTTCGAGCACCTGATGTTTGGGGGCAGCATCAATATTCCGGTATACGACGAGCCCCTGCAACAAGCGGGCGGCGAAAACAATGCCTATACCACCAATGACCTCACCAATTATTATTGTCAGCTTCCAGCCGAAAATATTGAAACCGCTTTCTGGCTCGAAAGCGACCGGATGTTGTCACTGGCCTTCAGTAAGAAAAGCCTGGAAGTACAACGCAAAGTAGTATGCGAAGAATTTAAAGAGCATTATATCAATAAGCCCTATGGCGATGTGTGGCATAAGATGCGCACTTTGGCCTATACCACCCATCCTTATCGCTGGATGACCATCGGCGCTTCCTTAAGTCATGTAGAAGAGGCAACCCTGGAAGATGTGAAAGCATTTTTCTTTAAACATTATACGCCCTGCAATGCTATCCTGGTAGTGGCCGGCAATATTACCACTGATCAAATAAAGGCCCTGGCCGAAAAATGGTTTGCTCCTATTCCGGCAGGAGAAAAATATGACCGTAACCTTCCTGTAGAACCTCGGCAAACGGAATCAAGAAGCATGGAAGTAACGGCCAATGTGCCGCTCGATGCTTTGTATAAATGCTGGCATATTTATCCCAGAACGGATATGCGGTATTATGTGGCCGACCTCATCACCGAGATCTTAAGTGGGGGTGGCTCATCCAGGTTATTTCAGAAGCTGGTAAAAGAACAACAGTTGTTCAGCAATATTGAATGTTACCATTTGGGCAGTACCGATGCGGGCTTACTTACCATTGAGGGCAAGCTGGTAAAAGGCATTAAAATGGACGCTGCCGAAAAAGCGGTGAATGAAGTATTGAAAGAACTGATCGATCATGGCATCACGGTGCGGGAACTTGAAAAAGTAAAGAACAAAACAGAAAGCATGATCGCTTTTGAAGACATGAGCGTGATGAGCCGGGCCGCTAGTCTGGCCATGTACGAATTACTGGGCGACGCGGAACTGATCAATATAGAATTGCAACGATACCAAGCGGTAACCGCCCAGCAATTACAGGATGAATGCAGGATCATTTTTGACGAGCACAACTGCAATACGTTGTACTATCATTCCAACAACAATTAAACATGCACAGAAAAAAAGCCCCGGTGATAAAGGATGCTGTTGAATTCAACCTGCAGCTAAAGCCTTACGAATATTTTGAACTCGATAACGGCGTACCGGTATATACCATCGATGCGGGCACACAGGAAGTGATCCAACTGGAACTGGTGTTTTATGCTGGTAACTGGTTCGAAAAAGATCGTTCGGTAGCCGCCGCTACCAACTTCATGTTGAAGAATGGAACCAGCAATAGAACTGCTTTTCAACTCAATGAACAATTTGAATATTACGGTGCCTATTGCAGCAGGTCTTGCTTCAATGAAACGGCTGTGATCAATTTATCTACCCTCAATAAACACTTGCACGAGTTATTGTCGATGGTGGAAGATATGATCACCGACTCCATTTTTCCGGAAGAAGAATTGGCTATCTACAAACAAAATTCGAAGCAGCGGTTGAAAGTAAGTTTGCAAAAAAGTGATTTTGTGGCTGCTCGTTTGATCGATGCCAGTTTGTACGGTATCCATCATCCCTATGGAACCTATACCCATGCTGAAGATATTGATGCACTGCAAACAGAACAGCTGAAAACATTTTTCAACCAATATTACCTGCAAGGACATTGCGTGATCTTTGTTTCAGGAAAGATACCCGCAGGCTTACAAGTATTGCTGAACAAGCATTTCGGAAACCATAGCATGCGAAAGCCATCTTTTGCAGTAGAGCCAATTTCTGTGCAGCCCTTGACAGAAAAAAGATCAAGGGTACAGAATGATCCTGACGGAGTGCAGGGTTCGATCCGTATTGCGCGACCATTTCCCAACAGACATCATCCCGATTTTATGAAGGCGATGGTGCTGAATACTTTATTCGGTGGTTATTTCGGTTCGAGGTTGATGAGTAATATTCGCGAGGACAAAGGTTATACCTATGGCATTCACAGTTATGTACAAAATCATCTGCAGCAATCGGCCTGGATGATCAGTACCGAAGCCGGCAAGGATGTAATTGAGGCCAGTATTGAAGAGATATATAAAGAAATGAAATTGCTGCGCGAAGAACTGGTGGGTGAAGAAGAGTTGTCGCTCGTGCGCAATTACCTGATGGGCACCATCCTGGGCGACCTTGATGGACCTTTCCAGATCATGGGTCGGTGGAAAAATATCGTATTGAATCAACTCAATAGCGATTATTTTTATGATACCATCAAAACCATTAAAACGATCTCGGCTGAAGAATTGAGAGAACTGGCAAAAACATATTTAGTGGAGAAGGAGTTTTATGAGTTGGTTGTTGTGTAGAAGTTTAAGGTTTAAAGTTTAAGGTTTAAGGTTGGGGGGGGTGCCACAACAAACCATTTTTATGCACCGAATTAAAAGAACTTTAAACCTTAAACTTTAAACCTTAAACTCTAACCTCCACAAAGACCTATGAATATTCCAATTGATTCAAACGCTAAAAAGTTTATCCATGCAAAAATGGTTGTTTAAAGTATTGGTTTGCTCGGTAAATGCATTTATCCTGGCCTGGATATTACCGGGCATTTCTATAGTCGATTTTTTTACGGCGATATGGGTGGCCATTATTCTTTCATTATTGGATGCATTTGTAAAGCCATTGTTCATCCTGCTGACCCTTCCGGCTACGATTCTCACCCTCGGACTTTTCCTATTTGTGATCAATGCGGGCATCATCCTGCTCGATGCTCATTTTGTGCATGGATTTAAGGTCGATAATTTCTGGTATGCCTTACTGTTTGGCGGCTTACTCTCTTTTTTCAATTCGCTGGTCTATAAAAATGCATTCCCCGGAAAAAAAGATAAAACACAAGGTCCGCAAGCTTGATGCATTGTTATTTCTCCTCAGAAAATCCGTCTGTTTCCTCGTTAAAAGCCTGACTAACTTAGTAAAACATGAGTTAACTTTGCGCTACAATAATGCCGCTTTCTCTTATGCAGTTTCAACGAAAAAATCTCAGCAACGAAACCCTTGTGGGGTTATACAAAGAATTGTTGTTGCCCAGGATGATTGAAGAGAAGATGCTGGTGCTCTTGCGTCAGGGAAAGATCAGCAAATGGTTCAGCGGTATTGGTCAGGAAGCGATCAGTGTTGGTGTGGGGATGGCCCTGCAACCCGATGAATGGGTAATGCCCATGCACCGTAACCTGGGAATATTCACCAGCAGGAAAATGCC
>CAIRHQ010000235.1 GCA_903878475.1 uncultured Bacteroidota bacterium
ATCAATTTCAAATATTTTGAAACGGCGGTTTCCGATGATCAGTTGCAGTTCAGTTACCAACTGAAGGATGGCATTAGCAACGACCGGCTGGGTTATTTGATATTGAAAAGAGAAGGGGTGGTGAATTTGTTGGAAGGGTTGTAGCCAATATCAAACTGCAGTTTGATGGAATAAATTGTATCTCCTTACAATTAAGTATTTATTATTCCGGGTCATTCATTTCTTTTCTTTACTTTTCGCAGTCAATCGCGTACCCATGTTAGTTAAAACCTTTGGCAGCGCCGTCTATGGCGTGGAAGCCATTACTATTGCTGTGGAAGTAAGTGTGAACAACCAGGGACAAAACTATTATATTGTTGGTTTGCCCGACAATGCCATTAAAGAAAGTTTGCAACGGGTAGAGAGCGCCATAAAAAGCAATAATTATTTTATGCCCCGCACCAAACTGGTGGTAAACCTGGCTCCGGCGGATATTAAAAAATCAGGCACGGCTTTCGATCTTCCCATTGCCATTGGCACATTGGGTGCTACCGAGCAAATTGAAAATCCCGAAAAACTTTCAGAGTATGTGATCATGGGTGAGCTCAGTCTTGATGGTGAAGTGCGTCCAATAAAAGGAGCCCTGGCCATTGCCATTCAGGCAAGCAAGGAAGGGTTCAGCGGATTGATCGTTCCGCAGCAAAATGCAAGAGAGGCGGCCATGGTGAATGGCATTAGGGTATATGCCGTTTCGCATATGAATGAGGTGATCGGTTTTTTTCGGGATACTGATAGTCTGCAACCCACGATCGTAAATACCGAAGAAGCATTTGCTCATGCGCAAAGCGATTTTGAAATTGATTTTTGCGATGTAAAAGGACAGGAACATATCAAGCGGGCACTTGAAATTGCTGCGGCGGGCGGACATAATGCAATATTGATCGGTCCGCCGGGCGCCGGTAAAACCATGCTCGCCAAACGACTGCCTACCATCCTGCCTCCACTGAGTTTGCAGGAAGCACTGGAAACTACCAAGATCCATTCTGTGGCTGGGAAACTTCCGGAAAATACCAGTCTGATCTCAAAAAGACCATTCCGCTCACCCCACCATACCATTTCTGATGTAGCCCTTGTGGGTGGGGGAGGTAATCCGCAACCCGGTGAAATTTCATTGGCGCATAATGGCGTATTGTTCCTGGATGAATTACCCGAATTTAAAAGAACGGTTTTGGAAGTCATGCGGCAACCCATGGAAGAAAGAAAAGTAACGATCTCCAGAGCCAAGCTGGCATTGGATTTTCCGGCTTCCTTTATGCTGATCGCCAGCATGAATCCATGTCCATGTGGTTATTTTAATCACCCGGATAGGGAATGCAGTTGTCCGCCAGGCACGGTACAAAAATACCTGAACAGAATTTCGGGGCCCTTGTTAGACCGGATCGATCTGCATGTGGAAGTGACGCCGGTTGCGTTTAATGAACTAACCGCTCAGCATCATTCCGAAAAAAGTGAACAGATCAGGGAACGGGTAATGGCTGCCAGAAAAATTCAGGAAATAAGATACCTCACTACCGATAACGTATATGCGAACGCGCATATCAGCAGTAGGCAATTAAAAGAGATTTGTGTGATTGATGCTACCGGGCAGCATTTATTAAAAATAGCCATGGAGAAACTAAACCTCTCGGCCCGAGCGTACGACCGGATCTTGAAAGTGAGCAGAACCATCGCCGATCTGGCCCAAAGTGAAAGCATACAATCTGAACATCTGGCAGAAGCCATCCAATACCGTAGTCTTGATAGGGAAGGGTGGGGAGGGTGAGGGGTTGTTGGAGGTTAAAGTTTAAAGTTTAAAGTTTAAAGTTTAAAGTTTAAAGTTTATTCAAATTGTGAATCTCTAAAGTTAACGAAAGTTGTTCAACCTATCAATCTGTGTCATTGAAAACCACGCCACGGCAGCTCACGAATTGAGATGCTGGCTTGCGAACGATATTAGAGACTTACCATGGCTGATTAAGTTGAACACACCAACCACGGCGGAGATATTATTGGTATACCACAACCAGTTTAGGATGCAATGCGGCATTCGGGTGTCTGCTCGAAGCAAACTGGCGAATATTATATGCAAACTCATTCTGCAGGCCGATCTGGAAACCATAATTCCCATTCAACATCATGGAAGACACGATATTTTTTACATCTACATCAATCAGGTCCAACGTTGTTAATGCAGTATGCGGTATAAGTACCTGGGTAGATGTTTCCGTTGCCGGCATATTGCCCCAGTTTGAAGCAGATGCTGTAAAATTGGTTGAGAACCTTCTGATCCACATGGAATTATCTGATCCCGAATTCGGATGAACCAGGTCGCCGTTTATCGGTGTTGGATTGGAATATAAGCTGAGCTTGGCTGAAATAATGGTTGAACCGGGAGGTATTGAGCTAAGATCAAATTTTGTTGCCCCACGGATTAAAAACGGTGCTCCGCCATTGGTCCATGCAGCTGCATCGAGGTCAATACTAGAATCAGATGCATTTGCACTACCTACCACTGCGAAATTCAATTCATTGTGATTGGTTGTTGGTTGCAGGGTAAGCGTTACCTGGGCAGGGGCTGTCACCCTTATCCAGGCTGTATCCACTCCTGCATATCCCATACTGTCGATCACCATGAACTGGAGAATATAATTGCCAACGACCAGGCCGCTGATCACGGTTGTTGGTGAACTGGGTGATTGAATAACCGGAACATTTGGTCCTGAGATAAGGCTCCATAAATATCCAACGATCGGACCGTTCTGTGAAGTGCCAGTGCCCGTTAATGTTGCCGTAGCCGGCAATAAAACATTTTTTGAAGGACCTCCATCGGCCACAGGAATATGATGCGATGTTGTATTTAATGGTGTTAACTGTGAGGTTTCTTTCTGGCAACTAATGAATAGAAATGTTATTGCAGAAACTAAACCAATAAGGCGGATCCTTGATCTCATGAGTGGTGATTTACTGCAAGATATTATATTTTTTAGAATAGCCTTATTCTGCCACTGTCGGTGTGTCCCACTCCGCAATCAAACACATCGCAATTTAGAACGCCTCAGCGTGGTCTTGCTGTTTGTTAGTGGTTGAAAACCACGCCACGACAGCTCACGATTTGAGATGCTGGCTTATGAATGTTATTAGAGACTTAGCTTGGCATGATTTAGTTGAACACAGCAACAACTTGCTCCAAACCTTAAACTTTATACCTTAAACTTTAAACAATTTCAAGCCCAACCCTTAAACGCCTTAAACCCTTAAAATCCTTAAACGAACAAATCCCCACCAGTTTTCCAAAATATCCGATATTTGATCCATTGATTTTTTTCAATGAATCAAAATAGATAATTCAGAAACATGAAGATTTTAATAAAATACCTCCGCCCCTATAAATGGATGGTGATAATGACCCTGGCATTGGCCACCATCAATATCGGCTTTTCGCTGATCGATCCCATCCTGTTCGGTAAACTCATCAACCTGGCAAACCGTTTTAAAGAAGCGCTGGTGCATCCTGAAATGCAACCAGTTTCCCAGCAAGATTTCTTTTATGCTTTTTCATGGGCTTCCCCCGGGGTATGGTTCATTGTAGTGTGCTCTATCTCTGTGGCTATGGTAAGCCGTATCGCAAAGAATTTTCAGGATTATTTTTTAAATGTGATCATTCAAAAATTTGGGGCCAGTGTATTTACCGACGGACTGCAACATGCCATGAAACTGCCTTATCAGCAATTTGAAGACCAACGCAGTGGAGAAACACTTTCGGTGCTCACCAAGGTAAGGTCTGATGTTGAGAAGTTCATGATCAATTTCATCAATATACTTTTTGGAGTGATCGTGGGTATCGTATTCGTATTTATCTATGCGGCCATCTTCATCAACTGGAGAATACCGGTGGCTTATTTCATTGGTATCGTGGTGCTCACCATCATCACCAACCTGCTTAGTAAGAAGATCAAAGTGATCCAGAAGAATATAGTAGGACAAACAACTTCTTTAGCAGGCTCTACCACCGAATCGCTGCGCAATATTGAACTGGTGAAAAGTTTGGGATTAACACAACAGGAAGTAACCAGGCTGAACAAGAATACTTATAAAATTTTAGGACTGGAGCTTACCAAGGTAAAGCGCATTCGTAGCATCAGTTTCATTCAGGGAACATTAGTGAATACCTTGCGGCAAGTGATCCTGTTCATTTTGATGTGGCTCATATTCCGCGGCGATATGGATGCAGGGCAACTAGTTACCATGCAGATCTTTTCTTTCTTTGTATTTGGTCCATTGCAAGAGATCGGTAATATTCTCCTTTCCTACAGAGAAGCTGAAGCATCACTGAATAATTTTCATGCCCTGATGCAGAAAGAACCAGAGCCCGAACCGGCATATCCAAAACCCTTGGGTAATATTGAAACACTTTCTTTCAGTCAGGTTTCCTTCAAACATCAAACCGCTTCGCATAAGGCTATTGATAATATCAGTTTTGATGTGAGTATCGGTGAAACCATTGCCTTCGTTGGGCCAAGTGGTAGTGGAAAATCAACCTTGATGAAATTGTTGGTAGGGCTCTATCGTCCGCTGGAAGGAAAGATTTTGTATAATAATCTGGATGAAACAGAAATTCATTTTGATCACTTACGCAACCAGATCGGGTTTGTAACGCAAGACACGAATCTGTTCAGCGGTACCATTCGTGAGAACCTCATGTTTGTAAATCCTGCCGCTTCGGATGCCGATTTGAATGATGTATTGGATAAAGCCAGTTGCACCGACCTGTTGAGCAGGGCAGAAAAAGGACTGGAAACCATGATCGGCGAAGGTGGACTAAAATTATCCGGTGGCGAAAAACAACGTTTGTCGATCGCCCGTGCACTTTTGCGCAAACCCCATTTGCTGATATTTGATGAAGCTACCTCTGCATTGGATTCACTCACCGAAGAGGAGATCACCAACACGATACGGGATATCTCTTCACAAAAAGAGCAGATCACCATATTGATCGCACACCGGTTAAGTACGATCATGCATGCCGACAGGATCTATGTGCTGGAAAAAGGTGATGTGGTAGAAACAGGTACCCATGAAACTTTGCTGGCCGAAAAAGGACTCTATTATGCCATGTGGAGGCAGCAGATCGGCGAAAGGAAAAAAATAGCGGCATCCTGATTTTAAAGATGATTTGCCTATCGCTTATGTAAAATGATTATTTTGCTGACTCATATTTAAAGCTACACATATGGAAGGCATAGAAATTTTAGGCATGGCTGCCGGAACCATTTCATCGGTTACTTTTTTGCCGCAGGTTATTAAAACCTGGCAAACCAAATCGGCGAAGGATATTTCGCTTTGGATGTTCCTGCTGGTAACCCTTAGCGTGATCATGTGGTTGGTGTATGGCATCTTCAAAGAAAGTATTCCCATCATCTATACCAATAGTGCTGTTTTACTGATGTCGCTGATCATGCTGTATTTTAAATGGAAATTCCGCGATTAGCATCAAGCAAATTAGGGTTACCTTTGTGCCATGAAAGATCATCAGAGGCCAAAGCCTGGTTATATCGGGAGCATGCTTACCATGAAATGCCCCAGATGTAGACGAGGTCCCATGTTCAAGGACAAAAACCCGTTTCGCAAATTATCCCTATCACATATTTTCGACATGCATGAGCATTGTCCGGTATGCCAGCAGAAATACGAACTGGAAACCGGATTCTGGTATGGAACGGGCTATGTGAGTTATGCTTTGTCTGTGGCGGTATTGGCGATCACTTTTGTGATTTGGCTGGTGCTGATCGGTGTGTCGGCAGATGATAACCGGATATTTTACTGGCTCATCATCAATGTAGTGCTATTGGTAGTGATACAACCTTGGCTAATGCGATTGAGTAGGGTGATCTATATTCGGTTCTTTGTACATTTTGATCCTGATTATGATCAATCAGCGCCACAACATCTAGATACCTAATGCAGTTTATTTTTCGGCTTTAAAAATATCTGAAAAAATATTTCCTTCGCTCAATTCCTCAATATTGCTGAGCTGTAGTTCTATGGCCTTGGTACTTTTATTGATCTCAAGTAAGGAAAGTATGATGGAGGCTAATAAAAAAAGCAGACTGGCAGCAAAAACCACATGGGCCAGTTGCAACCATCCCCTGAAAATAATATACATACACAGCACGCAGCATAGGAAACTGATAACGCCCAAGCCCTGCATATAACGGATTAGGTTTAAGCGGCTGCGCAGATTTTTAATTTGGCGCAACAGGTTATCTTCTTTTTCACCGCGTTTATATTCATCATGCAATTTTCTTACCAGGGTACCCAGGGCTAAAAAGCGATTGGTATAGGCCAGCATCAGTAAAGTAATGGCCGGAAATAACAGGGCGGGTGTATTGATATTGATATCGATCATACCTAAAATTATTGCTTATCATTGAGAACTGCAACTCATTAGGGCACCAGGTTTGCCCGGTCAACGTTATAAAACGGAAAATAAAATGTAAAGAAACCTCTGCCTGCTGTTATTTTTTGGTATGATGTTTATGATCCATCCATTTCTGCACCTTCCAACCCAACCAGGCACTGCCTGCGCCCACCAGGGCCCCTGTCAGCACATCGGAAGGATAATGCACTCCCTGATACATTCGGGCATAGCCCACGCTACCCGCCCAAAGAAAAGCGGGAACCACCACATACCATTTTGGAAATAACAGACTCAATGAAGTGGCCGTGGTAAAAGCTGCTGAAGTATGTCCTGATGGAAATGAATAGCCACCGCCACTACTGCGTTTTACGATAAAACTATATTTATCAAAAGGCCGTTCCCTTTTTACTATCCTTTTTGTTGCTTGGGTGATCACACTCGACAGCACAAAAGCCCCCGTCATGTACAACGCATCTTTTTTTAATTGCTTGTTATGCTTCAGTTCGCCAGCAATGAACAAGGCAGCCGGTGCTGCAATGTTTATGATCGTTACACTTTGCGCATCTGCCTTGAAAAAACTATTTTTAAAGCTACTCTCGTTATTATTGATGGATTTCAACAAGTTAATATCTGCATTTTGTGCCTGTACTGCTGTTTGCACAAGAAAACAAAGGACAACAAATAAGCAGCGATAGATTCGGGGCATGAAAAACTTTTTAATTGGTAATATTGCAAGATAACCGAACAACCGGTTATTTACAAGTTCATGACTAGGGGTAAACTATTTACAGTACACAGCATTGCCGGTTTTATTTGCGGCGTTTTTATTCTATGCATGTCCTGCTCGGGCACCTTGCTCTTGTTCCATAATGAGGTAGATGCATGGCAGCAGCCGAAGTTTGGGTATGCCCCTGAAAAAGATAAGCTAAGTTTCGACCAGTCCTATGCCATGCTTCAACAGCATTATCCGCAAGCACAGATCAGTCATTGTATGCTGCCTGATCAGCAACACCCGGGGTATAGTTTTTTTATAAATGATTCAAGTTTACACAAGTCGAAGGCGATCGGCATAATCGTAGACCCCTACCAGGGCAAGCTCATTGAACCTTCGGAAAGCAGACACCCGATGATAAATTCATTGATGGACTGGATGGCAGGATTCCACCAGAATTTTCATGTGGGGAAAGCAGGAGAATGGATCCTGGCTGTTTTTTCGCTGATCTTCTTATTGACAATTTTATCGGGATTATGGCTATACAGAAATCATATCTTACCCGTGCTCTTGTTCCGCAGATCGGTATTCCAAAAAAATAATTGGCATCAGATAATCGGCGTCTATGCATTACTGTTCAACCTGATGTTTGGGATCACCGGAGCCTGGATGCAACGCTATGTGTTTAAAGCCGGGTTTTATGCCAGCAATCATTATCAACCGGTAAGGAAGGCATCGCCTGGTTTATTCTTTTCTATGGATTCGGCCCTGGCCAATATGCAAAAGCAATATCCTCAATTCTCACCGGCGGTGATCTATTTTGCCCAAACCAACAGGTCAACCACGACAGTGTATGGCAGCAATGCATTCAATTCATTTATCCATTCCAAACAATTTGCAGATATGATCCTGCTGAACCCCGCAGGACAGGTAGACCATACCGGTTTTGTTGGAGAACTGGATGCAGGAAGCCGGTACGATATCATCAATGCGCAAGTGCATTATGGGCAGTACGGTGGACTTCCTATTAAACTTATCTATGTCCTTTTTGGGATATCCGGAGCCCTCCTGAGCATCACCGGATTCATCAGTTGGCGCCGAAGAAAGCAGCGGCCTTTACCCCAGACAGATTGATGAGCGAGGCTGGTTTCCATTCACAGACCCAAATATTTTTATACAAGGGATTGAACTATTAAACATATATTTGCAACATTGTTACAAATTAATATTTAAATATCCATCTCTTGATTAATCGTTTTTTTTTGGCACGACTTACCATTATCTGTTGTGTTTTGTTATTATCTGTATTTGGTTCCACCGCCCAAACAGTATCCGATAGTACAGCGGCGGCTGATTCTGCTTTGCTGAAACAAATTGAGCAGCAGATGCAAAATACTCCTGCAACAACTCCGGTGACCACTCGTTCCAATATTTCTACCAATCCAGATATCGGAGTGATCGGTGATTTTCAACTTTCCTATTTCAGTAAGGGTAAAAAAAATATTGATGCCTACCTGAATGAAACCGAAGTTTCATTTCAGGCAGTTGTAGATCCTTATATCCGTGCCGATTTTTTTCTTTCTTTTGGCAGAGACGCACTCACAGGAAAGTATGGGGTAGAAGTGGAAGAAGGTTATCTTACTTCTTTATCACTGCCTTATAAATTACAACTCAAGGCCGGAAAATTCAAAGAAGCAGTGGGAAGGATCAACCCCACGCATGCTCATTCACTTCCATTTATTGACCTACCCAACGCCTATGTGAATTATTTTGGTGATGGAGGACTCAATGATGAAGGCGTATCGCTAAGCTGGCTGGTGCCCAATAAAAAATTCTATCAAGAACTCATTGTACAGGCTACATCCGGCAGAACCGATGCGCCCAGTTTTAAACAAAGTGAAGGCAATCGTTTTCTTTACCTGGCCCATCTGAAGAATTTCTTTACCATCAATGCCAATGCAACACTTGAAATTGGGTTAACCGGTATCTCGGGTCCAAACGATTCTGCGCGGGTAACCAATATGGCCGCTGCCGATTTTACCTACAAATGGAAGCCCGTTAAAATGAATACTTATAAATCTCTAACCTGGCAATCCGAAATTTTTTATAACAGTGCAGCATACACGGCAACAGAAAAAAGAAATTCATTCGGACTGTATTCTTTTATCGATTACCAGATCGCGAAGCGTTGGTTTTTAACCGGCCGCTATGATTATGCACAAAAACCATTCGATAAAAAAATAGTGGAGCAGGCATTTTCAGTTACTGCCGGATGGACGGCCACCGAGTTCTCTAAAATGGAGTTTGAAGTAAAGACCACCAACGATCAGATAGAATCGCGGTACTACCAGGGTTGGCTGCGCTGGATCTTCGTGATCGGTGCACATGGCGC
>CAIRHQ010000236.1 GCA_903878475.1 uncultured Bacteroidota bacterium
ATTACAACGAACTTTTTCAGCAATACGGATTTCAACTTTTTTTTAACCAGATCTGTTTTGGCTTGCATCCCAAAGCGCCGTTAAGCAAAAAAATGTTTGAACGACATGCCCAGTATGATGGCAATCCCGATTTTTATGCCCGCCATATCAAAAAAGATCAGCTTGAAAAATTTGCAGCTGATTTTACCACGGTGTATAATAAAGCATGGGCAGGTCATGGCGGATTAAAACAACTGGCCAAAGAACAGGTGGTGCTGATGTTTAAAAAAATGAAACCGGTGATGGACGAACGCATCGTCTGGTTCGTATATCATAAAGAGGAACCCATCGGAATTTTTGTGAACCTGCCCGATCTGAATCAATGGTTCAAGTATCTGAATGGTAAGTTCGGAATTTGGCAAAAACTCAGGTTCTTGTGGTTGAAACAGTTTAAGCACAATAAGAAATTCAGTGGACTGGTTTTTGGTATTGTACCCGAATGGCAGGGTAAGGGTATGGATGCATTTTTGGTAGTGGAAGCTGCAAAAATAATCCAATCTCCTGCCGTGCCTTATACCGAGTATGAGATGCAGTGGATCGGCGATTTTAATCCAAAAATGATCAATATAGCCGAAAATCTGGGTGAAACTTTCCACAGCAGAAACCTGGTTACCTATCGTTATTTATTTGACCGCACAAAGGAGTATAAAAGGCATCCTGTATTGGGTTAAGCGGTAAAATTGGCCGATTAGCCAACATGCCTATTATTTTTATAGGTTCTTTAAGAGGGATAAGACAGCATCTGCACATGGGTATAAATTATCTTACACAAATTCAATATTCCGGCATAGAAATCCGAAATTAGCAGCCCATGGATAAGTTTATCGTTTCAGCAAGAAAGTACAGGCCGCAGAATTTTTCTACCGTAGTGGGGCAATCGCATATCACCACTACCCTGAAGAATGCCATCAACAATAATCAACTGGCACATGCTTTTTTATTTTGTGGACCAAGGGGTGTGGGCAAAACAACCTGTGCACGTATCCTGGCCAAGACCATCAATTGCGAAAATCGTACCCCGGAAGGTGAGGCTTGTAATACATGCGTATCCTGTGTTTCATTTGATGCCGGCAGTTCCCTGAATATTCATGAGTTAGATGCCGCCAGTAATAACTCGGTAGATGATATCCGTACCTTGGTAGATCAAGTGAGGTTTGCTCCCCAAGCCGGGAAATACAAAGTGTATATTGTGGATGAGGTTCATATGTTGAGTGCTAATGCATTTAATGCATTTTTGAAAACCCTGGAAGAGCCACCTCCCTTTGCTATTTTCATCCTGGCCACTACAGAAAAACATAAGATCATTCCAACTATTCTGAGCCGTTGCCAGATATTTGATTTCAAGCGCATCACCAATAATGATACCATTGAACACCTGCAAGAGATCTGTGTAAAAGAGGAAATCACCGCCGATAAAGCGGCCTTGCATGTAATAGCCCAAAAAAGTGAAGGATGCTTGCGGGATGCCCTAAGTATCCTGGATAAGATTGTGAGTTTTACCAATGGGCACCTCACTTATACCAACACATTGGAGCACCTGAATATCATGGACGAGGATTATTTCTTCAGGTTGCTCGACCAGATGTTTAACCAGCAACTCACCGATGCATTATTATTATTCGACGAGATCAATCAGAAAGGATTTGAAGCGGATACATTACTGGAAGGTTTCTCGGAGTTCATCAGAAATCTGATGGTGAGTAAAGACAGTAGGGCTGTTGTTTTACTGGAGGTGGCAGATGATTTCAAACCTAAGTATCTGGAGGCCGCAAAGAAAATTTCTTCCGGCTGGCTAATCGCCGCCCTCAATTTATTGAATGAAGCAGAGATCGGTTACAAACAAGCACGCAATAAGCGACTGCATGTTGAACTGGTCATCATCAAACTCAGTTATCTACAACAAGCGGTTGAATTATTGAATGACGATAACGTCATTCAAAAAAAAAAGCTGACTGATATCACAAAACCGCTGGCTTTTAGAACCATTCCGATCATACGTGTTAAAGAAACCATTCCGGTTACTCCATCACATCCCATTTCCCGCCAGGAAAATAAAGCAACACTTACCATTGAAACCGAACCGGGCACCGGAGATCATCAATCGGAAAAAGAGAAGCCAACTGCAAAAAAGCAATCGGATATTGCTACCCCGGCAGGAATATCTACAGGGGTTACAAAAACTACTACCAGCATTGCTCAATTAAAGCAGATGCGTGAAAAAATAGTAGCTCAGCAAAATAGTAAGGGAAAACAAATGATTCCACTCACTGAAGAGGAATTGTATATTTCCTGGGGCGCCTTTATTGAAAAACTGGTGGCGGAAAAAAAGCATTCAGCAGCGTCTAATTTTAAAGAAGCCGTATTGAAAGTACTGACAGATCAAACGATCGAGATCATTACCGAGAGCAATATCCAACAAAAATTCATTGAACAGGAACGGGCAGCATTGGTTGATCATTTGCAAAAACATTTTTGCAACCGCCAGCTTACCTATGCCATCATCATAGAAGAAAAGGAAAAAAATGAGCAGTTGGCCAATAAACCCATGAGTACAAAAGAACAATATCTAAAGCTGATCGAAACCTATCCGCTGGTCAAGGAATTGAAAGACCGGCTCAGGCTGGAGTTGGATTATTGATTGAACTACATTTCATTTCCTCTTTTTGCATTAATTTCGAATTACAATCGTCAAATTAGAAAAATAAATATATGGCAGAACTGATACGCATGCCCCGAATGAGCGATACCATGACCGAAGGCGTGATTGTAGCGTGGCACAAGAAAGTGGGCGACCGTGTGAAACCGGGCGACCTGTTGGCTGAGGTGGAGACCGATAAGGCCACGATGGAACTGGAAAGTTATAATGAAGGAACAATCTTATATCTCGGTGTTGAAAATGGAAAATCCGTTCAGGTTGACGGGATATTGGCTGTAGTAGGGAAGGAAGGTGAATCGTTTAAGGAGTTGCTGGGGAACAGTGAGCAGTTGGCAGTGGATAATGCACCGAAGAAAGCTGAGAATACAACAGTTGCTGCATCTCTTCCGGAAGGAGCAAAAGAGATCAGGATGCCTTTGTTAAGTGATACCATGACCGAAGGAAAAATAATTTCATGGAGTAAGAAGGTTGGTGATTTTGTAAAAGCAGATGATGTGCTGGCCGATGTGGAAACCGATAAAGCCACCATGGAAATTGTAGGATATGAAGAAGGCACCTTGTTATATGTGGGCGTGGAAGCGGGGAAAGCGGCGAAGATCAATGAACTGATCGCCATTGTTGGAAAGGCCGGAACTGATGTAACGGCTTATGTTGCAGCCGATAAATCTGGTGCCAATGCGGTTGCCCCAGAAAAAAATGTTCAACCCGAACTAGTATCAAGTGCTGCCATAGCACCGATCGCGGTTGCCAACGATGTTCAATCATCTGAGGCCACAGACCAACGCATAAAAGCCTCTCCGCTTGCAAAAAAACTGGCAGCCGATAAGGGTATCGACATCAGCAAAGTAAATGGTAGTGGCGATGGAGGAAGGGTTACCAAAAAAGATATTGATGCCTATCATGCACCAGCAGCATCGTCTGCCAGTGCAACAGCTACACCCATTTCAATACCTGCATATGCTGGAAATACGGAGGAAAGTTATACGGATATTCCGCTGACACAGATGCGTAAAACCATTGCCCGTCGGTTGGGTGAAAGCATGTTCAGTGCTCCGCATTTTTATCTTACTATGGAGATCACGATGGACAACTGCATTCAAATTCGTACGCAGTTGAATGAGATGAGTCCGGTGAAAATTTCTTTTAACGATTTTATCATTAAGGCAGTGGCCTTATCGCTGCGCCAACATCCTACCGTGAACAGTAGTTGGATGGGAGAGTTCATCCGCCAGAACCATCATATCAATATCGGCAGTGCCGTGGCCACAGCAGAGGGACTGATCGTACCCGTGATCCGGTATGCCGACCAGAAGACTTTATCGCAAATAGCCCTTGAAGCAAAAGAATTATACGGAAAAGCGAAAGATAAAAAATTACAGCCGGTTGAATTCAGCGGCAACACCTTTACCATTTCTAATTTAGGGATGTTGGATATTGAATCTTTTACCGCCATCATCAATCCACCGGATAGTGCTATTCTGGCGGTGGGCAGGATCAAGGAAATTGTGGTGAAGAAAGATACAGGGTTTGCCACCCGTTCGGTGATGCTGTTAAATATGAGTTGTGACCATCGTATTGTAGATGGTGCTGTGGGAGCCGCCTTCCTGCAAACACTGAAAAAATACCTGGAGAATCCGGTAACCATGTTATTGTAATAGAAAATTTATCATACAAGAGCGCCGGTAATTTTATCGGCGTTTTTTTTTGCAGCAGCATGAATGGAAGCTTGTATTATCTTTATATATCATGAACACAGATTCAGTACTTCTTTTTGATGGCATTTGTAATCTTTGCAATCGCTCGGTTAAATTTGTATCGAAGCGCGATAAAAAAAAGATCATTTTTTATGCAAGCCTGCAGTCGGATTGTGGGAAGCAATTATTGGAACAATATGGATTAACCGCCACGATGCCTGATTCGTTGGTTTGGATAGAGCAGGGGAAAGCCTATATAAAATCTACAGCCGTATTAAAACTAAGCCGTCATCTTACTGCAGCCTGGCCGATCGTATACTGGTTCATCATTATTCCCAGGCCAATCAGGGATGCTGTTTACAATTGGGTTTCGGCAAACCGATATCATTGGTTTGGAAAGCTCGATACTTGCATGATGCCTGATGCTGCACTTCAAAAAAGGTTCCTGTCATGAAACAACAACCTAAGAAAACATTGATCATAGGGGCATCTGATAATCCTGCCCGTTATAGCTATTTGGCCATTAACAAATTAATGGCTAACGGACATCCAGTGGTGGCGGTGGGCAGAAAGAAAGGAGTTGTGGCCGGGATCCATATTGAAACAGGCAGTCCTTATGTTGATGATATTGATACCATCGGCTTATATATTAACCCCGAAGTTCAGGTTGCATACTACGATTATATACTATCCCTTCATCCCAAAAGGATCATTTTCAATCCCGGAACAGAAAATCCTGCCTTTCAGGAACTTGCCGCCAGGCAAGGAATTCAGGGTTTACAAGCGTGTATGTTGGTTTTACTAAGTACAAATCAGTATTAGTACGAGGCCATATTACGTAGTTCTACTTCGGTAAGAAAAATACTACACGATTTTTTTTAATGTATACATACTAACGGGCTCCTTTCCACGTTTTTAATGGTAGAACAGTTATATCCAAGTATCTAATAAACCAATTATTCTAACATGAAACACTTTGCCCCTTACGCATTGATGTTGTTGTTTTCTCTGCAAGCTGCAACAGGGTTTTCACAAAACCCCAATGGGAATAAACCCAAACAATTTTCAAGCTATCCGGATGTGATCAATTGTACTGAGGCTGAACTTAGCCGAGTATTTAGTGGTACAACAGGTCAGGATATCAGCCTGAATTTCTCCAATGATTTTATGTTCTCCGGTAAGATCACCAGTAACCTGGTGAAATATAGTAATCTGCAAACTGCAGTGATTAAATCTCCTGCGTTCAATAATTCAATATTGAATATCTCAAAACGGATCAATCAGGACAATAGCATCACTTATGTAGGCCGCATCATTAATGTAGATTATTTTGACGGGTATGAGTTGAAGAAGAATATAACCGGTAATTATCAATTAATAAAAATAGAAACCGATAAAGTTATACAACCCTGCTTTCAGAATTAAGCACCGTTGATTTTAAATGTTCGAGTAAATATCCAAGCATCCTTACAAATCCAAGAATCATGAAAAAGCCTTCTACATATTGTATGTTAGTTTTGGCGCTGCTAGTTTCCTTAAACAGTTTCAGCATTCCTAAGCTGAATAGTTTTCCTGCAGCCGTAGCTACCATTTACCTAGATTTTGACGGTCATACCGTAAACAGTTCTGTATGGAACAGTGGTCTTCCATTGTTATGTGCACCTTCTGGCATGTGTGATAGCTCAATTACAGAAGTTTTCAATCGGGTATCTGAAGATTATCGCCCTTTTGCAATCAATATCACTACCGATTCCACCGTATTTCTGGCAGCACCACTTGATAAACGTATTCGTGTGATCATTACTCCTACCAGTGGATGGTATCCAGGTGTAGGTGGTATATCTTATATAAGTTCATTCATCTGGGGCGACGATACACCTGCTTTTGTATTCTGTAATTTACTGGGGCCCAATAGCCCTAAAATGGTAGCCGAATGTTGTTCTCATGAAAGCGGACATACGCTGGGATTATCTCATCAGTCTGTTTATGATGCAAGCAATTGTTCTATTCCAACCTTAACTTATAACCCCGGAGTAGGGGCCGGTGAAATTGGATGGGCTCCCATCATGGGCAATAGCTATTATAAAAATATGAGTACCTGGAATAATGGTCCAACCCCTTATGGTTGCACCAGCGCACAGGATAACCTCACCATTTTATCTACGCAGAACGGATTCGGTTTCCGCCCCGATGATTTTGGTGAAACATTAAATGCATCTACTCATGCGGTAGCAGCAAATAATTTTAGTGTGAGTGGATTGATCGCAACTAATACAGACAAGGATGCATTCAGGATCCAGATCGGTACTAATTCAAATTTTCACTTGGCAGCGATACCGGGTAATGTGGGCGCCAATTATATTGGATCAAATCTGGATATTACAGTAGAATTATACAATGGTTTGGGCACGCTGATCAGAACCTATGATCCAACTGCCACCATGGACGTAATCGTTGACACCATTTTAAATGCCGGAACTTATTATATCAAAATTGATGGAACGGGTAATGCAAATGTTGGTGACTATGGTAGTTTGGGTAGCTATACCCTCAATGGTACCAGTGGAACCCTTCCCATTCATGATGTTAGTTTAAAAGGAACAGTGGATAAAGCGAAACATAACCTAAACTGGAAAGTGATCGCCGACGAACCCATCAGATCAATTGTAGTGGAACGCTCAATCGATGGAACCCAGTTTGACGCCCTGACCAGTTTGACTGGTAATGATAATAATTTTTCTTACCTGCCATATCAAACAGGCGTGATGTACTACAGGCTGAAAGTAACCTCAGTACTCAACCAGATCATGTATTCCAATACGCTGGCATTGAAAGCCACGGACAAGCCCGAAAAATTATTTACGGTTTCCACCCTGGTACAACAAACCATCACGGTTAATGCGGCAGCGAATTTTCAATACCTGCTCAGCGATATGAACGGACGTACAGTGAGTACCGGTAAAGCTTTTAAAGGAATTAACAATATTCCAATAGCTAACCAACCCGGCGGCATGTATGTGATACAACTGTTTGCTGATAATAGCAACGGTTCAACCAATGAAAGACAAACAGAACGAATTATAAAACAGTAAGGTAGATTCATGTGAAAGTTAGGGGGTAGCGTTAGGGGCTATCCCCTTTTTTATTTACAATAATTTAATGGGGCGCTTCCATAAATAAGGTGCATCGGTTTCTTTTTTCAGTAACTTTAGAAAACCCCCGCCTATGTTATGGAGAAAATTTAATGGAGATCCCATCTCATTACCCATCAAGGAAGCAGTGGAAAATGCCATCAAAAGAGAAACGGCCAATCAATTTCGTTTAAAAGTTTGCATCGGTACCGACAGCCAGGTAAAGGGCTTGGAAACCGAATTTGCCACCGTGATCGTTTTTCTGCGAGAAGGGCATGGCGGATTCATGTTCATCCACAATGAAAAAACATTGCAACGATTCAGCATCAAGGAACGCATGCTGGTGGAAGTGGCCAAGAGCATTGAAATTGCTTATGAGTTGTGCGACCTGTTCACGGTGTATGATGTGGATATGGAAGTACATGCTGATATCAATACCAATCCCCAGTTCAAAAGCAATGAAGCCCTGCGCGAAGCCATGGGTTATATTTTGGGAATGGGTTTTGCTTTCAAGGCAAAACCGGAAGCCTTTGCCAGCAGCAGCTGTGCCAATAAGGTGGTAAACTAACGGTATCGGGTACTGGTAAATTGATGATCAGGGCTGATCCTTTACCGTTTCATTGGTTTCTTCAATAAAGGCAAGGATCTTGTCCTTTCCTGTTTTCTTCACCGCACTGGTTACAAAATGCTGGGGTAAAAATTGCCAGGTCTTTTTCATGGCTTCCAGAAAATCCTTCACATTCTTACTCACGGTGCGCTGATTTTCTTTATCGCTTTTGGTAAACACCAGTGCAAAAGGAACCTGCCATACACGCAACTGCGCTAAAAATTCAAGGTCTATTTTTTGAGGAGTGTGCCTTGCATCGATCAGCACAAAAACCATGGTCAGGTTTTCACGCTTGCGCAGATAATTCTCGATCATTTGTTCCCAGCGGCGCCTGCTGCGCTGACTAACCTTAGCAAATCCATATCCGGGCAGATCTACCAGGTACCATTCATGGTTCACCAGAAAATGATTCAGCAATTGCGTTTTTCCGGGGGCCGCCGAAGTTTTGGCCAGCTTTTCGTTGTTGCAAAGCATATTGATCAACGAAGATTTTCCCACATTACTTCTGCCAATAAATGCATATTCGGTCCTATCAGGAGGAGGGCATTTTTCATGATCCGGGCTGCTGATGATATATTTGGCCGATTTGATATGCATGCTGCAAAGATAAGGATTGCTGGGGGGCTGACGGGCACAGGCTTCTTGGAAGGTTAAAGTCGTTTAAGGGTTTAATTCGTTTAAGGTTTAAGGTTTAAAGTTTAAGGTTGGTTTAGGAGTTGAGGAGTTGAGGGGTTTGGGTGATTCCGATAAATTTATAGGCTTTCCCATTGCATGAACTTTGCAAACTGCAAACTGCAAACTGCCAACTGCCAACTGCAACCCCTCTCCCAAAAACCGCTTATCTTTGCGCCCATGACCGAATTTGCACATGATACCGTGGTTCCGGATAAAACATCCAGCTTATCTAAGAAGCAACAGGTGGCTGAAATGTTTGATGGGATCGCTTTTCGGTACGATTTTCTGAACAGGTTCCTGAGTGCCGGTATTGATGTAAAATGGAGGAAAAAAGCCCTTCGTCAATTATTATCCCTTCAGCCCAAGCATATACTGGATGTGGCTACCGGAACGGCAGATATGGCTATTATGGCTACTGCAATCCTGCAACCTGAGAAAATAACCGGGATCGATATCAGCGACGGCATGTTGGATGTAGGTAGAAAAAAGGTTGAGAAGCTGGGTTTGCAAAAAACCATAGAACTGTTAAATGGAGATAGCGAAACAATAAATTTTGACAACAATTCGTTTGATGCAGTAACCGTGGCATTTGGCGTACGGAATTTTCAGCACCTGGAAAAAGGATTAAGTGAGATATTTCGGGTATTAAAACCGGGAGGAAAACTGGTGGTGCTTGAATTCAGCCGACCTAAAATGGTTGGTGCAAAAGCCATGTACAACCTGTACATGAAAATTGTAGCCCCTAATATGGGCAAACTATTCTCGAAAAACCGCAGCGCATACGAATATCTTGACCAATCCATTAAAAAATTTCCGGAAGGAAAGGATTTTACAAATATCTTAGATAACCTGGGATATCAACATACTTATAGTAAACCACTGAGCTTAGGAATATGCAGCATCTATTGCGGAGAAAAATAATATACATCCTGGTTGTTTTGTTTGCCATTCCCTTCACCGGGAACGCACAATTGCGCGATTATCTCAACCTGCCCGATCATGACCAAAAAAAATTCCATTTTGGCATCAACCTCGGCATCAACCGTTCTCATTTTAGTTTTACCCATCATCCACTTTTTTTACAACAGGATAGTGTAATGGTAGTAGAAAGCGTGAACAGCTCAGGACTTAACCTGGCCTGGCTGGTAAACCTGAATCTGACTCCCCATCTGGATATCCGAACATTTCCACTTGACCTTACGTTCACTGAAAAAGCGTTTGAGTACAAGCTTACTTATCCCGACAGGCCGGGAGGAGAAGATACCATCACACAAAAAAAGATACAGTCCATTTCGCTTACTTTCCCAATACAATTAAAATTCAGCA
Source organism: uncultured Bacteroidota bacterium (assembly GCA_903878475.1). Taxonomy (GTDB): domain Bacteria; phylum Bacteroidota; class Bacteroidia; order Chitinophagales; family Chitinophagaceae; genus Ferruginibacter. Next base: position 10,129 of record CAIRHQ010000236.1, read on the forward strand.
GCGACCGGATCGGTAACTTTAAAGTGTATATGCTGGGTGGTGTAAAGGCTGAATATGATATGGCATCTAATGCCGGTGCCCGAAAAGCCGAAGACCTTATCAAACTGAATCGGCTCGATTATGGAGTGGAGGCCGGACTGGGATTTCATTTCTACTTCCCATATTTTGTAATGACCCCTGAATTAAAAGTAGGCTGGGGTTTGGGCAATTTGCATTACCGCGATGCAAACCTGAAATTCTCCAATGTAATGGATAAGATAAATTCCAGAACCATCACGTTCTCACTTACCGTAGAATAACCGGTTGATCAATAATCATATTCGCGCTTGAACATATTCAACCGCACACCTGCTGAAAACAGGGTGCTGTTTGTTTGTCCGCTAATATTCGCGATCTTATAAGTTCTGTACTGGAAGTTCAGATCAAAGAATAAATTCTCTTTCCACTCATACGAAACCTGTACCATGCTGTTGAGGCAGGTTGCTTTTCGTCCGCCACCAATAGCAAACCCTGTTTCCATGGTCCGGCTTCTGTAATCTTCAAATGGATTGCCACCGAAATTTTTTCCTGCACTATCAAGTCCCTTGGTATAGAAAATTGCTTTTGCATTGATATACCACCTGTTCCTCGGTTGGTAATTGATGATGCCAATGAATTCCTGAAAATTAGCGCCTAATGGATGGGCCAGCGGTTGGTTATAATGCGTATAATTGGCAATGGTGTCGCCATGCGAATACGTGAATGGCCGCACCCGGTTGGTTTCAAACTGCAGATCAAGATTATTGATGCCAAAGGCATCCATGTATTTTGCGCCCAGTTGTACTCCCCATTTATTCACCCAATTGGTAGGGTCATTCTTGATCTTGGATAAGATGAATTCATCCAGTAAGAACTGTCCGTAAAACTGTAACCGATGAGCCACATTGGCTTTGAAATCGAAACCCACCATGGCGTTATCCGGACTGCCCACATTACCTTCCACGCTTCTGTAAAAAATGATGGGGTTCAAATATTGAAAATCAAAACGATTCTTACGACCAAAGATCACCCCTTCAAATAAACCGATATTCAACCACTTGGTTACATTCATACTCAGGTGGTGCATGGCCGCATATTTCCTGTCGAGCAGCGTATCACCCGCTTTCTTAAACTGTGGCATCAGTTCCATGAACAGGTTCTGATAATTTAATTTCCAGATCTTGGTATTGAGTTTTAAAAATAAATAGCTGTTGCCTGCATCGCTCAAAAATAAACTGCGGTAACCACTTCCGATAAAATTCTTATCGTACCCAAACTGTACATCAATATACTTGGTTACCCCAAAAGTGAAATATCCCCGGGCATCAAAATAATCGTACCCCGTTTTTTTGAAGGGTTTGTAAAAACCAACACCAGGTACCGCCCTGAATCCATTCACCTGTTGTTGAAAGAATGAAGGGCCCCGTTCCTGGTTATCGGTTAAGAAGGTAGAGAATCCGATCTTACGGGCGATCACCCCCCGGGCCATTGCGCCACGGGTATTCACAAACATATGCTCCGAATTGCTGCTTTCTTTTCCAAAATTGAACTGGATCACCGGATTTACTATCAGGGAAAAATCACGGGTATTCACTTCCAGTAAATTAGACTTGGTTTTGTATAGCGATCGTAAAATCGGCTTCCTGCTCTTGAAATCAGCCCTGGGGGTAGATAGCCATTCGCTATTGTTCATTAAAAAGCTATGCAGGTTGTATTCATCCACGTCTGAAAGTCCCTGGTCGGTGAGTTCTTTGTACTTATCCTGTCCGGTAAGCGGGTCGGCATATCCCAGCCTTGCGCTATCAATATATTCGGCTTCCCGCACAATGGCTTTACGGCTGAAAGGCCTGGCTGTTGAAAAATTGAGGTGGGTATTGGTTTGCTGCTTGATCTCCAGCCGGTCAATAAAATGCATGTCTTTGCTTCCCTGGTTTAGATAGGTGGTTTGTGCAGTGGCAAAAACCGGACAAATAAAAAACAGGAGTTTGGATAAGCTTTTAATAATTTGCATTGAAATATTTTAGTTTATCTGATAACTGATTCAAGATATGCAAAATTACCTTTTTAAGAACATATGTATAGTAAATGAAGGAGAATTAAAAACGATGGATGTGCTCACACAGGGTGAACGCATTGAAAGAATTGACCCCTCTATTTCATTAAAACAAAAGATCACTGAGATCAATGGCGAAGGCAAATATTTGATGCCCGGTGTTATTGATGACCAGGTGCATTTCAGGGAACCCGGACTAACCCATAAAGCCAATATCCATTCTGAAAGCAGGGCTGCAGTGGCAGGCGGTGTTACTTCTTTTATGGAAATGCCCAATACCATCCCCAATGCCCTAACGGTTGAATTGCTGGAAGATAAATATGCGCTCGCGGCACAGTGTTCCCTGGCCAACTATTCTTTTTTTATGGGTACCAGCAGCCAGAATGCCGAAGAAGTGCTGAAAATAAATGCCCTAAAAAAATCAGTATGCGGAGTAAAGATATTTATGGGTGCCAGTACCGGCAATATGCTGGTGGATAGCCACACGGCGCTCGACAAAGTATTCAGCGAATCGGAATTGTTGATCGCCACGCATTGTGAGGATGAGCGGATCATCAAGGCCAATTATGAAAAAATAAAACTGGAAAAAGGGATACTGTCGCCATCCGATCATCCGATCATTCGGAATGAAGAAGCCTGTTTTGAATCCTCACTGCTGGCCATTCAGTTTGCCAAAAAATACAATAGCCGCTTGCATATCCTGCATATCAGTACTGAAAAGGAATTGCAGTTATTCAGCAATATGCTTCCTCTAAAAGAAAAACGGATCACCACCGAGGTATGTGTACATCATCTTCATTTTACCTCCGATGATTATGCGCAACTGGGGTATAAAATAAAATGCAATCCGGCCATCAAGGCACCACATCATAAAGAAGCTTTGTGGAAGGCCTTACTCGATGACCGTCTGGATATCATTGCCACCGACCATGCTCCGCATACCCTGGAAGAAAAACAGGGAACCTATGAACAGACCCATGCTGGCTTACCCCTGGTACAACATCCGTTATTATTGATGTTGCACTACCAGCAGCTGGGAAAGATCAGTCTGCAACAGATCGCCCGCAAGATGAGCCATGCCGTGGCCGATTGTTTCCAGATCGCCAACAGGGGATATATCCGTGAAGGGTATTTTGCCGACCTGGTGATGGTGGATACAAATACCAGCACGGAAGTGACACAAAACAATATTTTTTATAAATGCGGATGGAGTCCTTTAGAGAATTTCCGCTTTCCTGCATCTATAGAGAAAACCATGGTGAATGGACGGTTGGTTTGGAACCAGGGGCAGTTTGATGAAACAGTAAAAGGACAAAGATTGGCATTCGACCGATAAAACAAGGCGGCACTAGCTTATGGAAACAGATAAAACCACATTGGCCGATCTTTCCATCTTCAGTACGGAAGAGGGCGGATCGGTGTTCGACCGGCTGAATCTCACCCGTACCATTCAGGGCAGAGAACAATTGCGTGTTGATTTCAGCAATACCCTCACTAATATTGATGAGATACTGGGCGTACAGCAAACGATCAGGATGATCCTGCGTGAAGAACAGCACTGGCCCATGCAGATCAGCAACGGCAGCATCATGGTGATCGAAAAATTTTATGATACTAGCATCGATACCATTCCCGCCGAAGCCAGTTCATTTGCGGCATTTAATTATAAATTATTTCATGGTCCCGATTACTCACTGGTAAAATATTCTGCTGGGCATTGTTTCGATTTTATCAAGGGCATGCAATTGATGACCAAATATTTTTTGCAGGATGATACCCCAACGCCTTTGAAAAAATTATTGGGGCGGGTACAGCAGATCTTACAAAAACCTCAGTTCGCGGTAGTGGCAGAACATCAAACGGTTGATACCTTAACGCCTTCGGAATGGATGAAACTGGCTGCATTTATTCGCTACCATTATAAACTGAATATGCATGAGTTGTTGGGTATTTATGGTAAGCTGGATGCCTGGTATGGTATGGCTCAGGCGGTGAAAAGGTTTGGACTGGTTTTTCCCGAATTTATCCAATCGGAGCAACCCAGGGTAGAAGCTACTGGCCTCTATCATATTTTACTGGAGCAGCCGGTGGCCTACGATATTCACCTGAACCCCGATGCTAATTTTCTTTTTTTAACTGGGGCGAATATGGCCGGTAAAAGCACTTTCATCAAAGCCATGGGCATTGCGGTGTTCCTGGCGCATACGGGCATGGGCGTTCCTGCAAAGGTTTTGCAACTGAGTTTGTTCCATGGATTATTGAGCAATATCAATGTGGTGGATAATCTGATGAAAGGAGAAAGTTATTTTTACAATGAAGTACAGCGTATAAAGGCAACCGTTACCAAGGTGAACGATGGCCGAAAATGGCTGATCCTCATTGATGAATTGTTTAAGGGAACCAATGTACAGGATGCCATGAAGTGCAGCAGTACCGTGATCGAGGGATTGCTGAAGATCCGAAATTCGTTGTTCATTCTCTCTACTCATTTATACGAGATCGGGGAAGACCTGAAACAATACCCCAACATCAATTTCAAATATTTTGAAACGGCGGTTTCCGATGATCAGTTGCAGTTCAGTTACCAACTGAAGGATGGCATTAGCAACGACCGGCTGGGTTATTTGATATTGAAAAGAGAAGGGGTGGTGAATTTGTTGGAAGGGTTG
>CAIRHQ010000237.1 GCA_903878475.1 uncultured Bacteroidota bacterium
ACCATATACTGCTGCATATGTTGCGCTGTCATTGTTGTAATAACAATAAGCTCCGGTTGTTAATGATGCCCAGGCAGCTGCGTTCTCTACCTTCGGTATGGGCGTTCCATCACGGTAGGTTGATACATTGAGGTTTTGAGTGGTCCATACCTGTGATCCAATAGTAACGCGTGGAGTAAGATCGGTAGAAGCAGCAGCACCAATCATATTAGTCCAGTTTACACCATCGTACACTTCTAATTCTCCTCTAACACCGCAATCTGTACACCATATAATTAGACCAGCAGATGCAGCAGTTACTACTATTGCATTACGTTGGGCGTCGGTCATGCGTGGTGGTAAAAACCCCTTGGTAGTTGACACTACATCCAACTGTGCCGAAGGATCTGCGGTCATAATTCCGATACCGACCTGAGCCTGAGTCGTTATAGCACCAAAAATGAGTACCGAAAAAATCAGTATCTCTAGAACAACTGTTTTAACTTTTAAATTTTTCATTTTGAACTTTTACTTATTTTTTATAAATCCCCCTTTTATCTAAGGGGAAGAGGCGAAAATCCGAAAGCTTCGCAGTAATATTTATATGGTTAAAAAGACCGAATGGCACGAACACAGTATGGATTGGACTTATAGATGGAGGTGGACAGGAAACCATCGCGGAAGTACTGGATAGCCACATTGTTATTAAGGATCTCATCTTCCGTCGAACTCCAATAGAAGGCAAAGATAAAACCGCCAATATTAGTTAACGGAGCTGCAGCACCTGGTCCAATATTTAGATAGATTAAATCCAATTCTTCTATACTGGGTAGGTACCAATCGGTGTAACCACCACCATTATAAGCTCTTGCTAAGCCTGCTGCATAATTTATCGAAGTTGCACCCTGAGCTGAGATAATTGCATTGGTATTTGATAAACCTGTTCCTAGTGCTTGTCCAGTTGCTCCTGTAGTTACGTTGGAGCCATTAAACCATTGTATACCTGTGCTTTGATCTGCCGTGGCCGCAATTAAGCCATGTTTTTGACCAGCAACATATCCAGGATCACCCGCCACGAGTATATAGGCAACAATACCACCTTGATAAGTTGATCCAATAGTTATTGGTAAAGCTGCTGCAGCTCCAAGAAAATTTACCCATGCTGTACCATTATAATATTCCGGTTCACCACCACTTGCACCAGCATTAATACAATATACCATCAAGCCAATAGCTGGACTAACAATTGAATCTCGTTGTGCTGCAGTCATTCTTGGAGGCAAGAAACCTTTTACCGTGGAGGTGACATCGAGCTGTGCCGAAGGATCTGCGGTCATAATTCCGATACCTACCTGAGCCTGGACTGTGAACCCTAGGATAAATAAACCCCCACAAAGGACAGATATTAACATTGTTTTTTTTATTTTCATGCAATTCATTTTTATTTCTGACAACTTTATACAACTAAAGGTCCTGGAAAAGAGAAATAGCATGGCTGGAGATGCAGTTAATGCAAAAGAGACAGGCACCCGGAAAATTAAAATCCGGGCTATTAAACAATTCATTAACAGTTAGAAAGCAAGCTTTTTA
>CAIRHQ010000238.1 GCA_903878475.1 uncultured Bacteroidota bacterium
CAAAAAGCAGCCGCATGGGCTCAGGCAGTTGTTAAATTCAGCAAACTGAATTTCTTCTTTAGTGCCGAGCATACCTACACGCAATTTTATAGAACAGGATATACCCGCAATGGTCTTTACCCTGATAACTCTTATGGTAATTCAACCAGACATAATTTTTATGATTATTCCGTAAAAACGGGAGCGTCGTATAAATTAAAAAGCGGAAATTATTTCTTTGTGAATGGCGCTTATATGACCAAGGCGCCTTTCTTTGAAAATGCTTACCTATCACCGAGAACTAGGGATTTTGTACAGAATAACCTGCGCTCAGAAAATATTGCTTCGGTTGAAGCCGGGTATGTACTCAACTCACCCAATCTGCGTTTCAGGGCAACTGGTTATTATACACAGTTCAGAAATCAAATGGATGTGATCTCTGCCTATTCAGATGTGTATAGAACTTTTGTGAACTATGCGCTGAGCAATATCGGAAAAACACATGCCGGTATTGAACTGGGTGCCGATGTGAAATTATACAAGGGCTTAAGTCTGAATGCCGCTGCCGCCATCGGCCGTTATTATTATGATACTCGTCAAAATGTAGTGGTGACTTCAGATAATAACTCAATAGCATTTGCTTCAAATAGCCCGATCATCTACTCTAAAAATTTCCGGGTAGCTACCCCGCAGGAAGCCTATACCATCGGATTGAACTACCGTTCGCCTAAATATTGGTTTGTGAATGTGAACTTCAATTATTTCAACCAAATGTGGCTCGGGTTTGATCCGTTGAGAAGAACTTATGCCGCAGTAGATGGTGTTGACCCTGCTTCCAAAGAATGGCGCAAGATCATTGACCAAACACAACTGGATGCACAATATACCGTGGATGCATTTGCAGGATTTTCATGGCTCATGAACAAAAGGTTTAAATCATTGAAGAAAAGAACCTTCATGACCTTTAGCCTGGGCGTAAACAACCTGCTCAACAATACCAAGATTGTAAGCGGTGGATTTGAACAAATGCGTTTCGATTATCAACATCTTAATCTTGATAAATTTCCACCTAAATTATTTTATGCTTACGGTTTGAATTATTCAGCCAATATCGGACTTAGGTTTTAATTGAAATAAATACAAAACGATTTAAATACATACAACATGAAAAAGTTTTTAAAACTTTCTTTTATCGCGGTGATCGCCATCCTTGCTGTAACCTCTATCAGTTCTTGTAAAAAGAATTTTGATGAACCACCAGCTTATATCGATCCAAACCTGGTGGCCAACACCAGCATCAAGGCCTTAAAAGCCCTGCATACCTCTGGTGGATTTGAAGCCATCAGTGGTGATATGATCATTTCTGGAACGGTAGTGGCCGACGACAAAAGTGGAAATTTTTACAAAGAACTGTATATCCAGGATGCGAGTGGTGCTGTAGCCATTGAACTGGATGGTACAAATTTGTATACTGCCTATCCTATCGGACGTAAGTTATACATCAAGTGTAAGGGACTTTACCTGAGTGATTATGGTGGTATGATCCAGATAGGAGTGATTGACCATAGTGTACCGGGCAATTCTACCCTGGCAGGTATTCCATCATCACTTTTTGATACATACGTAATAAAAGGAAGTTCCAATAATCCGGTTACTCCGCGTGTTGTTACACAATCACAATTAACCACCAATATTCAGGATACTTTATTGGGTACATTGATCCAGTTAAATGGGTATCAATTTTCAACGAGCGATCTGAATGGTACTTATGCCGATACTTCAGCTGCTAAAAATTCACTTAACCTGAATCTGAAAGATTGTAGTGCTAATGCAATTATTTTAAGGAGCAGTGGGTATGCTAATTTCGCTGGAATACATCCTGCACCGGGCAAGGGCAATATCACAGCCATTTATACCATATTCAATTCAACCAAGCAATTGATCATCCGCGATACCAGTGATGTACAATTCAACGGACAACGCTGCAATCTTTTTGAAGAAGATTTTAGTTCACTGGTAACGGCTAATAACAATACTGTTTTCAATTTCGCCGGATGGAAGAATATCGGTGAAGTAGGGGGCGTGACTTATCAAAATGGAGTATTTGGTGCTTCAGGAAAAGTGGTGAAAGTTTCTGGATTTGGGTCAGGACAAAACGTGGTGACCAGCTGGCTGATC
>CAIRHQ010000239.1 GCA_903878475.1 uncultured Bacteroidota bacterium
CACCGTAATTTGTTCGCGGCAACAGGCCCTAAGTAGCCCGTATCCAGTATCTTTGAACCATGCTGCACTACCGCGAACAATTGGCACAAAAATTCAATGAAGCTTATCTTGAACTGAACGAAAAACAACGTTTAGCAGTAGACGCAATTGATGGTCCCGTGATGGTGATCGCCGGACCGGGCACCGGTAAAACACAGATCCTGGCTGCCCGCGTGGGCAAAATATTACTGGAAACAGATGCCCTGCCCGAAAATATCCTTTGCCTCACCTACACCGATGCAGGCACCATTGCCATGCGAAAAAGACTGCAGCAATTTGTGGGCGCCGATGCATACAAAGTGAACATCTACACCTTCCATGCTTTTTGTCATGAAGTGATCCAGGATAATCTTTCCCTTTTTGAAAAGAATAGCCTGGATGCCATCTCCGAACTGGAAAGCATTGAACTGTTCAAATCACTGATCGATGCCTTCCCCAAGAACCATCCGCTGAAAAGATATCGCGGCGATGTGTACTTCGAGATCAATAACCTGAAGCAATTATTTTCGGCCATGAAAAAAGAAGGCTGGACACCTGCCTTCATTGATGAAAAGATCGATAGCTATATTGCCGACCTCCCCAACCGCGATGCCTTTATCGCCAAAAGAGCCTCGGGCAATTTTAAAAAAGGTGATGTACGTACCGATAGAATTGCAGAACAAGTTGAAAAAATGGAGAAGTTACGGGCAGCTGTAAACGAATTTGAAAATTTTCAACAGCTCATGCGCAAGCGGAATCGCTACGATTTTGAAGACATGATCAACTGGGTGATCCGCGCCTTCGACGAAAACAGATCGATCCTCTCTGCCTATCAGGAAAAATTTCAGTACATCTTGGTAGATGAATTCCAGGACAGCAGTGGCACACAAAACAGACTGGTTCAACAACTCATCAGCTATTGGGCAAGACCCAATATTTTTGTAGTAGGCGACGATGACCAAAGTATCTTCCGCTTCCAGGGCGCCAATGTGGAGAATATGATCGAGTTTGCCGGAAAATTTTCGAGCGACCTCATCACGGTTGTGCTCACCAACAATTACCGCAGCACACAACCCATCCTCGATGTATCTACTTCGCTTATCAGCCGAAATGAAGAGCGACTGGTGAATCAATTGCCCGGACTAAGCAAGGCCCTCAGCAGTTCAAAGCCTGCGCTCGCGGCCATGACCAATTACCCACTCATCAAATCATATTTATCGGCCAAAGATGAAATGGCCGATATCTGCAATGCAATCGTTACCCTGCTGGATCAAGGCCTGGCCCCCGGCAGGATCGCTGTGCTGTACAAAGAAAATAAGTATGGAGAAGAACTCGGCAGATACCTTCGACTAAAGAATATACCGGTATACAGTAAACGCAATGTAAATATCCTGCAACAACCCTTTATTAAAAAGATCATCCAGTTGCTGAAGTATATTCATGCCGAACACGATACACCCTATGGCGGCGATGAAATGCTGTTTGAAATACTGCATTACGATTTTTACCATATTCCACCAATGGAGATCGCCCGCATCACCGTAGCGGTAAATCAACAAAAATACAATAGCCAGGAACCGGTATCCATCAGAAGATCATTGTATGAAAAAGCAAAAGCTCCGGCACAGAACTTATTCGATACAGGGCTTCATGCCGGATTGCAACAGATCAGTAGCATCTTGGAAGCACTCATCGCGGCAGCCCCCAATATCACCCTGCAACAACTCTTTGCCCAGCTGATCAATGAAGCAGGCGTATTGGAATATGTACTGAAAAGTGCAGATAAGATACAGTTGATGAAATGGCTTACCGCCCTGTTCGACTTCATCAAAAATGAAACGAGCAGGAACCCGGCGCTCGATCTTAAAGAACTGATCGGCATCATCGACCTGATGGAAAAAGAAAGCCTGCCGCTCAATATCATTGAAGTATCCGGAACTGAAAAAGGCGTGAACCTATTGACCATACACGGTTCTAAAGGACTTGAATTTGAATATGTTTTCCTGGCTGGTACCAATGCCTCGTTATGGGAAAAGAAAAGAAAAAATAATTCGGGCTATACCTACCCCGACAATCTTTTTGAATCATCGGCCGCTGCATCGGGTGAAGAAGAATTGAGAAGATTATTTTATGTGGCCCTTACCCGTGCCGAAAAACACCTGCAACTTTCCTTTGCACAATTCAATAAGGACGGAAAAGAAATGGAGCCATCGATGTTCATCGCCGAGATCATTGAAGCACATCAGTTGCCGATCGAAAACATCAAACTCAGTACGGAACAACAAAGCGAATACGAATTGTTGCAATACCAGGCACAGGCACCACAGATCGAAGAAGCTGAAGCCGATTTCATCAGCGCCATCCTCGATAAATTCGTGATGAATGTTACTGCCCTGAACAGTTATCTGAATTGTCCGCTGGGCTTCTATTACAAGAACCTGATCCGCATTCCCTCCGGCAAAAGTGAGGCCACCGAATTCGGAAGTGCCATACACCATGCCCTTGATCAATTGTTCACTAAAATGCTCGATCATCCGGAAAAGGTTTTCCCTTCGGTTACTGAAATGTTCGCCGACTTCAGCTGGTATATGCACAAGCACAGAGAGAATTTTATCCTGGAAGCCTTCAACAGAAGAATGGAATATGGACAGGAAGTACTGAAAAATTATTATCAGAAATACATCAACAACTGGAACAAAATTGTAACCGTAGAGCGCAATATCAGAGGCGTTACCGTTAATGGTGTTCCGCTGAAAGGAAAACTGGATAAACTTGAATTCAACGGCAATGAAGTAAATGTGGTGGATTATAAAAGCGGCGATATTGATAAAGCCATCTCAAAAATAAAGGGGCCAAATGATAAGGAACCTAACGGTGGCGACTACTGGCGGCAGGCAGTGTTTTACAAGATCCTCGTAGACAATTACACCCAGAAGAACTGGAAGGTGATCAGTACCGAGTTTGATTTTGTAGAACCCGATAAAAAAAAGGCTTACCGAAAAGAAAAGATCATCATCACTCCGGCCGATATGGAAACCGTAAGTCAACAAGTGAGTGCCGTATGGCAAAAGATTCAGGACCGCGATTTTTATACCGGTTGCGGGAAACCGGAATGCCATTGGTGCAATTTTGTGAAAGACAATAGTCTGGCTGTAGCTTTACACGAGATCTCCGACGAAGAAGAAAGCACAGATTAAGGGATTTTTATGATTTGGTTTGAAACTAAATAATGTGAATAGGCTAAGTTTGTAATTAATATGAAGGCATCAGCGATATTGTTTTTTTTAGCCACGGCCCTGCTTATGGGCATCTGCATCATCGGCAATGAAGGTTGTGCGCAAATTGGTGCCCCTACCGGAGGACCCAGAGATAGTATTCCTCCCAGGCTGGTGAGTGCCAGTCCAAAGCCAGGCAGCACCGGCTTTACCGGCAATAAGATCGTGCTCAATTTCAATGAGTATGTGAACCTCGAAGAAGTACAAGCCAATGTACTGGTATCGCCCTTGCCCAAAACAAATCCACAGATCGATTTTAAATTAAAAACGGTAACGGTAAAACTTAAAGACAGTCTGATCCCCAATACCACCTATGCCATCAATTTCGGTGATGCCATCAGAGATAATAATGAGAACAACCCGCTGAAGAATTTTACCTATGTTTTTTCTACCGGCAACCATATCGACTCCCTTCGTTTTAGCGGCAAAGTGATCATGGCCGAAACCGGTAAATCAGACAGTACGTTGATTGCCATGCTGTATCGCAATACTGTTGATTCAGCCGTTAAAAAAACCAAACCCGATTATATTGCCAAATTGAATGGAACCGGTGGCTTCACGTTCATCAACCTGTCGCCGGGCATATATGCCGTGTATGCCCTCAAAGATGGCGATGGTGGAAAAACCTACAATTCAAAGGCTGAATTATTTGCCTTTGCTGATCAAAACATTACGGTAACGGATAATAGCCCACAGATTGTTTTATATGCTTATGCCGAAGAAAAAGAAAATAAGAACCTGCCCATTGTCAGCGTAAAACTTTCGGGCACCGATAAAAAATTAAGGTATAGTTTATCTATTGCCGCACAGAATCAGGATCTGGAAGACGATCTGGAAATAAATTTTATGCGGCCATTGAAAAATTACGACAGCAATAAGATCAGGCTTACCGATACCAATTATGCGGCCATCCCTTCTGCCAGATTGCGATTGGATAGTACTCACAAAACGATCCTATTATCGGCTGCATGGAAGGAAGCAACAGCGTACCGGCTGATCGTTGGACTTGGTGCTGCTGCTGATTCTGCAGGCAACAGCATTGCCAAAACAGATACCATTAAGTTCTATTCTAAAAAAGAAGAGGATTATGGAACCCTGGTATTGCGGTTCAGCAATATCGATCTGAACAAAAATCCGGTATTGCAGTTTGTGTCCGGCGAATTACTCAAAGCGTCGTATCCGCTTACTGCCATGGAATGGAAAAAGAAATTGTTCAAGCCCGGCGAATATGAACTCCGCATCTTATATGATGAGAACAAAAATGGGAAATGGGACCCGGGCAGTTTCACCAAAAAACGGCAACCGGAAAAAGTGATCCCACTTACCCAGAAGATCAATATCAAGGCCAACTGGGATAATGAACGGGACATCAAATTATAATGATTCCGGCATCCGCTGTTTGAACATCCTTAATTTATCAATTCCATTATCTTTACCAAATGGTATTCTCTTCTACACTTTTAGAAAACGCAGTGAATGAATTTGCCAAATTACCCGGCATCGGAAAAAAAACTGCGCTTCGTCTGGTATTGCACCTGATCAAACAGGATGTAGAGGAAGTGAATGCCTTCAGCAATATCCTGGCTAAAATGAGGAATGAGATCCAGTTTTGCAACCGCTGCCATAATATTTCCGACGCCCCGGTTTGTCATACTTGCAGCAATCCCATGCGCAAGCAGGAAATGATCTGTGTGGTAGAGAATATTCGCGATGTGATCGCCATTGAAAGCACCCAGCAATTCAATGGGGTGTACCATGTACTGGGTGGAATCATTTCGCCACTCGATGGCGTGGGTCCCGAACAACTCATGATCGATTCGCTGATCAGCCGTGTTGAAAAAGAAAAAACAGAAGAGATCATTTTTGCCTTGAGTCCGAATATCCAGGGCGACACCACCATTTATTATATCAGCAGAAAACTAAAATCATTCCCGGTAAAGATCACCACCATTGCGCGGGGCATTGCTTTTGGCGGAGAACTGGAATATGCCGATGAAATGACATTGGCCAAAAGCATCAGCAACCGGATACCAGTTGAGAATTTCATCGTATCAGGAAATTAACGATAATTTATCAGGCATATTAGCAACCTTTTGGGCTATTTAATCGTTTTGTAATCAGAAGAAACTATGGCAACAAGTACAAAAAAAATAATCCGGATCAGTGTCGTCGCATTGGTGCTTGCCGCAGTAGGCCTTGGCCTGTGGATGTGGAATAAGCCCCATAAGGATATTAAAAATGCTCATGCCATCGACATCACCGCAGAAAAATTATATCAAACATTTATCACTGATTCGGCCAAGGCAAAAACAGCTTATATCAATCAGGTATTGGAAGTATCCGGAACAGTATCACAGGTTTCAGAAAATCAACAGCAGCAGCAGATCATCTTTATAAATACCGGCGTCACCGGAGCCTCCATCAACTGTACCATGGAATCCAAAGCCAGCAGTATTAAACCCGGCGATCAAATCCGCATCAAAGGAGTATGCAGCGGTTACAATAGCGGGGATGCCGATATGGGCCTTCCGGGCGATGTATTTTTAATCAGGGGCTACCCCACCAATAATTAATGAATATGCAACTAAGATCTCTTGTGGTGCTGGTAGCACTGTTCGGATTCAGCTTTTCCGTTTCGGCACAAAAATTTTATACCAAGAACGGGCTCCTGTCCTTTTTTTCAAATACAGCCTTTGAGAATATCAAGGCCGATAATAATCAGGTGACCAGTGTACTCAATACGCAAACCGGAGAACTCCAGTTTTCATTGCTCAACAATGCCTTTCATTTTAAGAAAGCATTGATGGAAGAACATTTTAATGAAGACTATATGGAAAGTAAGACCTACCCCAAATCGAGCTTCAAGGGTAGCATTACCAATATCAAGAACGTGAATTTCAGCAAGGATGGTGTATACCCGGTTTCGGTAACCGGCGAGCTGAGCCTGCATGGGGTTACCAAAAAGATAAGCACTACTGCCAATATCAGCCTCAAAGGCGGAAAGATATCGGGTGCTGCAAAGTTCAGCATCACCCTGGCCGATTACCAAATCAAAATCGACGATACCGTTAAAGACAGTATTGCCAAAACCATCGAGATCACGGTTTCCTGCCTGTACGACCAGAAATTGTAATCCACTCCTGTAGCCCATCCCCGCCGATCGGCATAAAATGTACAATTTTGTGTTACGGCTAAGTTTTAATAAATTTGTGAAGCAATTCAGGTGGATTTGTTTATTGTTCAACCTGTAAAAAAAAGAACTAATAAACGAAAGCATTCCTAACATCTTCACGGATTGGTTCTCGTTTAACAGTTTCCTTTTTCAGATCAGTAACATATCCATGCACTGCAGTATACATTACTGTGGTCATTGCCCATAGAAACAGGAGGTACAAATGAACAGTATGAAAAAAACGATACAGGCATGTTTAAAAGAAAGGATCCTCATCATTGATGGTGCCATGGGTACCATGATCCAGCAACATAAGCTGGAAGAAAAGGATTACCGGGGTACAAGGTTCAGCAACTGGCATACCGATGTAAAAGGGAACAATGACCTGTTGAGCATTACGCAACCAGAGATCATCATTGGCATTCACAAAGAATACCTGGAAGCCGGAGCCGATATCATTGAAACCAATACGTTCAGCAGCACTTCCATTGCCCAGGCCGATTACGATATGCAATCGCTGGCCTATGAACTGAATATAGCCTCCGCCACCTGTGCCCGCAAAGCCGCGGACGAATACACCCAGCGCAACCCCGATAAACCCCGCTTTGTAGCTGGAGCCATTGGCCCGCTGAATAAAACACTCAGCCTATCACCCGATGTAAATAATCCCGGTTACCGTGCCGTAACCTTTGATGAAGTGGCTGCTGCTTATACCGAACAGATCAAAGGATTGGTTGAGGGTGGTGTAGACCTGATCCTCATCGAAACCATTTTTGATACCCTGAATGCCAAGGCCGCCATCTATGCGGTAAAAAAATATTTCCGGGAAGCACATCTTGCCGAACTCCCCATCATGATATCGGGAACCATAACGGATGCGAGTGGA
>CAIRHQ010000240.1 GCA_903878475.1 uncultured Bacteroidota bacterium
CCCATCGAAGTGGAAATTGCCCCCAAGATCATCAACAAATATTATTATGGCGATTCGGCCCTGCTGCAGGAAGTTCGCTACTACCCCATCATCCAATTACTGATCGTGGCGCTCTTCATCATCGTTACCCTGGTAACCGTAGCTGTTAGGAATAAATCGACCCAAAACCAAGTATGGGCCGGTATGGCAAAAGAAGCCGCACATCAATTGGGCACCCCATTATCATCCCTTCAGGGCTGGGTAGAAATGTTGAAAGAAACGCCCGGCAATGAAAAAATGGTGGCTGAAATGAGCAAGGATGTTGACCGGCTAAAACTCGTGAGCGATCGCTTTGGAAAGATTGGAAGCATTCCGCAACTGGAAGAAAAAGATGTATTATATCAGGTAGAACAAATGGTGGCCTATATTAAAAGAAGGGCCACTGATAAAGTAAGTTTCAGCATCAACAGCCATGGCGAAAAAGAGATCCCCGTGATGATGAACGGGCCCTTATTCGATTGGGTGATCGAAAACCTGCTCAAGAATGCACTGGATGCTATGGAAGGAAAAGGAAGCATCAGCATTCAGATTAAAAATGAAGCCACGCAGGTGGTGATCGATGTAACCGATACCGGAAAAGGCATCAGCAGCCAACATCTTAATAAAGTTTTTAAACCCGGATTCACCACCAAAAAAAGAGGTTGGGGACTGGGACTATCACTCAGTAAACGAATCATGGAACAGTACCATAAAGGCGAATTATTTGTAAAGTCCTCTGAACCCGGTAAGGGCACTACCTTCCGTGTGGTGCTGAATAAATGATCAGTAACCCTCATCAGTTTAGTTTTCATTTTTTTATGCCCATCTAAAATTTTACCTTTGCAAAACCTCAGGATCAATTACCTGTCTGAACAGACGTTAAAAGCAGTTTGCGGCGATGGCGAAATTGGTAGACGCACTACTTTGAGGTGGTAGCGCCCGAAAGGGTGTGGGAGTTCGAATCTCCTTTGCCGCACAAAAAAGCGAAGTTTAGGCTTCGCTTTTTTTATATCTTGTAAAAAAAATGGCCATGGCAAATGATATTAAATGTCCGAAATGCGGACATAGTTTTACCCTTGATGAAGCAATGAGCGATGAATTGAATGTTCAGCTGGCAGCTGAAAAAGAAAAACTGAGGAATGAACTGAGCAAATGGAAGAAAGAACAGGAAGATAAATTGCTGCTGCAGAAAGAAGCCATTGAAGACCAGGCCGCAAAAAAAGCAGTGGAAGAAACATCCGTAAAACTAAAAGCACTAGAAGCCGAATCCATTCATAAATCGCAACAAGTACAGGATCTGCAGAAAAAAGAGTTGGAACTGTTGCGCGCAAAATCTGCATTAGAAGAAAAACAAAAGGATGCAGAGATGGACTTCGAAAAAAGATTCCTGGAAAAGCGCAAAGAAATTGAAGACAGTACCATCAAAAGAGAACAGGAACTTTTTGACCTGAAGACCCGTGAATTCAAGATCCAGATGGAACAGCAGCAAAAACTGATCGAAGAACTGAAACGGAAAAGTGAACAAGGCAGCATGCAGCTACAAGGAGAAACACAGGAATTATTGCTGGAAGAAATATTACGCGAAGCATTCCCCTTCGACATGATCGAAGAAGTAGGCAAAGGTGTAGAAGGCGCAGATTCCATTCAAACCGTAAGGAACACACAGGGCCATCCATGCGGAAAGATCATTTATGAAAGCAAACGTACCAAGCAATGGAACAATAGCTGGCTCGATAAACTGAAATCAGATAAACGAAATACAGGTGCCGATCTGGCCATCCTGGTTACGCAAACCTTTCCGAAAGACATGGATCGCTTCGGAGAAAAAGAAGGCATCTGGATCTGTAATTTCAGTGAGGTGAGCAGCGTGGCCCTGCTGTTAAGGAGCAGTTTGATCAATATTCATTCCGTTCAATTGGCGCAGGAAGGCAAGGGCGATAAAATGCAGATGTTGTATGATTATCTTACCGGCAAGGAATTTCGCGGACAAATGGAAGCCATCGTGGAAGGATTTCTGGCCATGAAACTATCGATAAGCAAAGAACGCATCCAAATGGAAAAGATCTGGAAAGAAAGAGAGAAGCAACTGGAAAAAGTATTGCAAAGCAGCAGTGGCTTGTATGGTTCGGTAAAAGGAATAGCCGGCGCATCGGTGATCGATATCCCCCTGCTCGAAGGCACTAATGATGAAACAGAACTGCTTGAAGATTAAACATTATATCAATACCCCCAGGATCAAGTTTGTACTGTTGTTTGGATCCATCTTCCTCTGGGCCCAGATCAATAATTTTTTTCCAGCCAATTTGGTATTTTTTATCATCTTAGTATTCGGGGTTTTGCTCACCTCAAAAGAGCGCAATAAAGAATGGGAAGACCAGATCACGCATGGCGATGCGGGACAAAAAGTGCTTAGCTTTTATGGCGACGAACTGAAGTATGAAGAAACGGAATTGGATCATATACTGACCCGTCATCTTCCTTTTTATGGCATATTGAACCCGCCTCAAAAGACCATCTTTCGGCAACGGCTACACGATTTTATGCAGGACAAGACCTTCAAGATTCACGCCCGCACAGGCTTCAGGGAAATGCCCATCCTGGTGAGCGCTACTGCAATACAGATCAGCTTTGGACTTAGTAGTTACAAATTGCCGCAATTTGCCTATATCCATATTTTTCCTGAAGAATTCCTGAATACACATCAGCCCGACCAATTTCTGGAAGGAAATGTATCCGGACAAGCCATCCATATTTCCTGGAAACATTTTATGGAAGGTTTTGATTTTCCTGATGACGGACAAAATGTAGGATTGCATGAAATGGCTCATGCCTATTATTACCAGAATTTCATCAGCAGGGATGATGTTGACAATAGTTTTGTTTCCAGCTTTCCCAATTTCAACAAAACGGCCAATAAAGTTTTTGCATTGGAGAAGATCCCGGGCAATGACCTGTTTTCGGATTATGCATTGAAAAATGATCAGGAGTTCTGGGCAGAAAGCATCGAATTATATTTTGAGAAACCGGGTGCGTTACAAGACCGTTATCCTGAGCTATATCAATCGCTGTGTAGCTTACTCAATCAGGATCCTGTTAATAAAATCCCTTTACTGCGGCGTATCTAGCCAGGTAAGATAATAACCATTAAAATGTAAGTATTGCAGTTGCAGTGCCGTATTTTCTCTGAACAACATATCCATTGTGCCCTGTTCTTCAGTACCAGTTATTTTTATGATCCGCATGTCTTTTTTAAAGTCAACCCCACCCAGACTATACCATTTAAACAAACTCTCTTTAGCACTCCAGCAAAGCGTTGCCATGGCATCTGCATGATCCGAAAGCCAAAGATCCTTTTCTGCAGTGCTTAAAAATTTGGGGACAAGTGCAGTAGCCTTATTGGTAATGAGTTCCACATCTACTCCCACCCGGTATCCGGTACTCACGATGGCCGCCGCATAATCGCCGCAATGAGAAATAGAAAAATGATAAGGCTCGTTCTCGAGGAATGGCTTTTTGGTATCGGCCACCTGGATCAATGATACCGGAAAATCCGGAACCAGTGTTTTCAGTAAAATTCTGCCGGCCAAATGCTGCAATCGCTTATGCCAATGAGTGATATTCCTTTGCAGGGGTACCTGTTCCAAAAAAAATGATTCTGCTTCGGTGATATGCCAAACCCCAATTTCTGTGACCGAGTTAATATTTTGTTGATAAACCAGTGGCATTGCTGAAACGGAATATGATTTATTAGATAGCGAAGATTTACTTTTACAAATAAACAAATAATCAATGATACTGAGCGATAAACGTATCCTGGAAGAGATGGGGAAAGGCACCATTAAGGTTGAACCCTACGACCGTGAATGCCTGGGCAGCAATAGCTACGATGTACACCTGGGCAAGCATCTGGCCCGTTATGTGAACAAGGAACTGGATGCCCGCAAACACAATACCATTGAACATTTCGATATTCCGGAAGAAGGGATCGTATTGCAACCCCATGAATTTTATCTGGGGGTCACCGAAGAATACACCGAAACCCATGCGCATGTTCCCTTTCTGGAGGGAAAATCAAGTACCGGGCGACTGGGCATTGATATCCATGCCACGGCCGGAAAAGGCGATGTGGGTTTTTGCGGCCATTGGACCCTCGAGATCTCGGTAAAGCAACCCGTACGCGTATACGCCGGAATGCCCATTGGTCAGTTGATCTATTTCCCGGTTGACGGAGAGATCGAGATCAAATACAACGAAAAGAAAAATGCCAA
Organism: uncultured Bacteroidota bacterium; assembly: GCA_903878475.1. Taxonomy (GTDB): domain Bacteria; phylum Bacteroidota; class Bacteroidia; order Chitinophagales; family Chitinophagaceae; genus Ferruginibacter. The sequence continues at coordinate 4,287 of CAIRHQ010000240.1, forward strand.
GTATAGCGGCCAGCACAATAAGCCGGTGGAAAGCATGATGTGGAAGAATAGTTTTTAGCGGTAGTATGTGTGGTAATAAAATACACAATAATGATCGTTTCCTGATTCATCCTTCGACATCCCGATAGCTATCGGGACAGGATGACATTACGGTGGATGATGCTGATGTCAATTTTTATCAAGCTAATGCACACTGTTGTCATGCTGAGCTTGTCGAAGCATGTCGAAGTAAGGACGTAATATTATTTTGGAAAGTACTCGATATTAGTTTTAGCGGATATTTCGCTCACCCTTAAATTGTTTGTTATGCGATTAGCTCATTCCACTAAATTATTGCTGATCCTTCTTACAGCGATTTGGATCAGTCTTCCCGCTGCAGCTCAACTAAAACCTGCGGTTGCCGATTCTTTCTTACATTTTATTAAGGCCAATAAAGAAAGATCATCGGTTTATATTACCCGTAACGACACCATCATTGCTTTTCTGAATGAGCATAAGTCTATGCCCCTGGCCAGCAGTTTTAAGATACTGGTGGCCGTGGAATTTGCCAAGCAATGTGGTAGCGGACTACTCAACAAAGAAAAATATGTTGCGCTTTCTGCGCTCAACAAATATTATCTCGCCGGTACCGATGGCGGCATGCATCCCGCCTGGCTTAAATATGAGGCCGATCAGCATCATATCAAACAAGACAGTATTCAACTGATCAATATTGCCAGGGGCATGATCATGTTCAGCAGCAATGCCAATACTGAATACCTGACCGACCTGTTGGGGGTCGACAATATCCAGGGTAATATCAGCCTGTTCGGCATCCGAAACCATACCCCCATCTACCCCATCGTATCATCTTTATTTATTTACCAGAACCCTCACGGTACCGATGAAACGAAGATCCTAAAGGCCATCAATAAATTCAATGACGTACAATACAAGGAATTCATCATGCAGTTGCATAGTCAACTGAAGAACAACCCTAGTTTCAAAGCCGGATTCCGTGTTCAGGATCTTAGTGAAGCCATGCAAAAGAACTGGAGCAACCGCTTGCCGGCCTCTACCACCAAGGACTACGTACATATCGCCAATATCCTGAACAACCGAAAATATCTTAGCGAACAGGCATATGCCATCATTGCTGAGGTGCTGGAATTTCCGATGGAAAATAAGGGCTTTCAGGCTGCCTTTAAACATTATGGCGTAAAAGGAGGCAGCACCGGATTTGTACTCACGCATGTGATCTATCTCACTACCGTATCGGGTGCCCGCATGGAGCTGGCCATCTTCTTTAATAATTTAACTGTTGCAGAAGAAAAAATGCTGGAGGGCTGGCTCGATCCTTTTGAAGCACAAGTGATCTTTGATCCATCATTCAGGAAACAATTGAGTTTCTGATTATTTGCCTGATCAGATCCTTCCGAATTTTTTATAGTATGCGATAAGGAATGAAGTAACCTCATCATAGCTCAGTACCCCCTGTGGCTGTTGATTATTTTCGAGGTATTTGCCATACAACCAACGAATCACAGGCTCTACCGGACTCTTATGACGACGGTTAAAATCTCGCCAGGTAGTAAGATCTTTTCGCACATCGGCCGACAATCCTTTAGCGATCGTGCGCGCCGAGATCGAGTCGCTCCCATACAAGTTCCGATTGCTGTATACAAAAAGATCGAGGTAAACCGAATAATGAAACAGCGTATCGGTGGTACTGGTAGCGGCCAGGTATCCTACAAAATTAGCTTCCATTTCTTTCGCATAACCGAGCTGGTGAGCCACTTCATGGCAGGCAATAAAAGGCTGCAAAAAATCAGGCACGCTGGTATTCACCTGGGCTTCGCCGGTAAGTGGATTGTAATAACCCGTAAACCCGGTATAATTCCCAAGCCAGCCCCACATAGATCGCTTTAAAGAAATGGTATGATATTCCATGAACGGGTAGCGCAAACTAGCAGCAGCATAGGCGTTCTGCACTTTTATAAAAAGATCAGCAGTGGAGGGATATTTTTCCTGCCGGGCGATCAATACTTGTTTTGATGTATTAAGCCTACTCACCAGCATTGTATTCAACTGTTGTAGATCACCGATACTATAGGGCGTCATTGATAATTGAAGTTGACCGGCAATGCCCTTGCGGTTATAATTGATCCCCCAGATCAAATTAAATAAAATGTACAGGCATAAGCTGAACAATAGGAAATTCGACATTGCCCCTAAAAATCTCTGCTTGCTCAGCTGTTTCCTGAAAATTGCCCGTATAAGTTTTACACATTTCCACAGAAACCAGGCCACCATCGCTCCATATAAAATATCGCCGATGCTGAAGGGTATCCAGCCCGAAATATGCCTTAAAAAAGCAGCCAAAGGAGGGTAAATACCAGTAGCATAGCCAGTTTCTACCCGATCTGCACTATTGCTAAAAAAATGGATGGAAAGGGCCAGTAACAGCAATATTACCACTAACGCCCAGTATCTTTTCCGGCTCATGGCCTTAAAAATAGCGAAAAACAAGGTTAGCAGGGGTTTATAGCCAATTATTAATGATTGACTGGCATTTTTTCGGCAAAAAAGCATACCTTTGCCGTCCTTTAAACCATCCGTTATGGCGAGTAAACGGGCATTCGAGATAGCATTTGTGGGTTTGAAGCCCGGGATTCATGAGTTTAGTTACGAGGTGGATGATAAGTTCTTTGCAGAAAAAGGTAATCCTGATTTCACCCATTGCGCGGCCAGTATAAAATTGCAGCTCGATAAGAAAAGCAGTTTCATGTTGTTGAAATTTGAAATTGGTGGAAAAGCGGATGTAACCTGCGACCGGTGCGGAAATCCTTTAGCAATGGATATCTGGGATGAATTCAACATGTTGATAAAACTGGTGGAGAATCCGGATGAGATGAATGAACAGGAAGAAGACCCGGATGTACATTATATTTCCAGAACCGAAAGTCATATCGACGTAGGCAACTGGATCTATGAATTTGTACTGCTTAGTTTTCCGCTGCAGAAAAGCTGCAAGGATGAAGAGATGGGCGGACCGCAATGCAATATGGAAGTGCTGAATAAGCTGAAAGGCATGGAAACCAGCAAGCCGGAAACCAATGCCAATGACCTGTGGAAAGGATTAGAGATATTTAAAAAAGCAAAGAAGACAAAAGACAAAAAAATATAACACAATACAGTAACATTAATAACAACTAAAATTTACAGATATGCCAAATCCAAAAAGGCGCCACTCACAACAACGCAGTGCAAAAAGAAGAACTCATTACAAGGCCGTTGAAACAACGTTGAGTGTTGACAAAACAACCGGCGAAACACATGTACGCCATCGTGCACATGTAAGCGAAGGAAAATTATACTACAAAGGAAAAGTTGTTGCTGAAAAAGCTCCGCTAAAAGCATAATGTTCTTTTACACACGAATTCTAAATCCGAAATTCTATCATGGTATTTGGGATTTAGAATTTTTGCATTTTAGGCATCGGGTGAAAAAGAATGCCGAACTTGCTTAAAAATAACCAGCGCTAAATAAACGGTTGAGCATGAATATTGCACTTGACATGATGGGGGGCGATTTTGCCCCGCTGGAAACAGTGAAAGGAGCTGCTGCTTTTTTACAATCAGCCGAGCAGGATATTCATCTTACCCTGATCGGCGATGAAGAACAGATCCGCACTCATCTGATCGAGTATCCGATCCCCGAAAACCGCTTCGCCATTGTACCTTCTACCCAGGTGATCGGTATGCACGAACACCCCACCCGTGCACTGAAAGAAAAACCAGAATCATCTATTGCCATAGGATTTAAATTGCTGGCCGCGGGCAACACCGAAGCCTTTATCAGTGCCGGAAATACCGGAGCAATGATGGTAGGCGCCCTGTTCAGCATCAAAACCATTGAAGGAGTTTTGCGCCCAACGATCGGTGCCTATATGCCCCGTGAAGATGGAACCCTCGGTTTGCTGGTTGATGTTGGCCTCAATGCCGATTGCAAACCAGAGAACCTGAACCAGTTTGCCACCCTTGGCTCATTATATGCTAAGCATATTTTAAATTTTGAGAACCCTTCAGTAGGACTTGTAAATCTGGGTGAAGAAGAAGGCAAGGGTAACCTATTAGCGCAGGCTGCATATCCTTTGCTGAAAGAAAATAAGTTCATCAATTTTATTGGCAATGTAGAAGGGCGCGACCTGTTAGATACCAAGTCTGATGTTTTTGTTTGCGATGGCTTTACCGGAAATGTGATCCTGAAAATGGCTGAAAGTATTTATGATATCGCGCGGCGAAGAAATATCGACGATGAACATTTTAATCGTTTCAATTTTGAACAATATGGTGGCGTACCCGTACTCGGTGTTTCGCGCCCGGTCATCATCGGCCATGGCATATCTCATGCCACTGCTTTCTCGAATATGATCCGCATTGCACAACGCATGCTGGAAACAGATCTGATGGGAAAAATAAAAGATAGTTTTACAACCGAAGGATAATAATTCACTAAGCACCTCAATCATGTGGGGGATGCTCCAGCACCTTAAAATAATGCAGCAGATACGGGAATAAAGCATCCATGCTTTCTTCTGCACCCCTGGTGGAACCCGGCAAAGCTACGATGAGCGTAGCGCCTATTAATCCTGCAAAACTCCTCGACATCATTGAATATGGCATACGTTCCTGTCCGTAACTACGGGCTGCCTCCGCAATACCGGGTATCTCCATATCCAGCATCGGGCGTATAGCCTCGGGCGTTATATCCCTGGTGCCTAATCCGGTACCGCCCGTAACCAAGATGAGGTTGATCTTATTATCACAAAGTGTTTGTACTTTTTCGCGGATCAATGAAATTTCATCTGGCACAACACAATAATCCTTCACCAGCACCTGATATTTTTCCAACCGCCCAATGATGGCCTTGCCCGAAAAATCCTGATGGGTTCCGGCAGCAATGCTATCGGAACAAACGATCACCGCTGCATGCACAGGTTTACTAAGCTGATCGCGATACTGCTGCCTGCCACCTTTTTGTTGCAGCAACTTAATTTCGGAGATAACCATTCCTCCATCGATTCTCTTCAACATATCAAAGATCGTAAGCGCTGCTATAGTGGCACCATGCAGGGCTTCCATGGTTACACCGGTTTTGTAAACCGTTTGTATTGATGCCTCAATGAAAATACTAAGCCCTTCTATCTTGTACATGATCTGTGCATGATCAATGGGAACCGGATGGCAATGCGGAATTACCTGGGCTGTGTGTTTGATGGCCAGCAAAGCCGCTACCCTACCGGTTTCTAATACATCGGCATCAATGATAGACCTGTTATTAAGGGCTTCCAACGTAGCTGCTGAACTTACCGTCAACACCGCCTGAGCAGTTGCCGTATGTTGTGTACTGATATGGTTGGTGATGGGCTTCATTAAGATATAACTGCTTGCGCTTTTATTTTATGTTCACCCTTGCTCTTCCGGATATTCACCGCTACTACCTTGTATTCCGGACAAAGGGCCTCGCTATCGCTGACATCCGAAGTGAGGTCGTTCATTTTTACATCGGGAAAATGGAAGGTGGAAGACAATATTCCTTGTCTTACTTCATCGGTGATCCTGGCCTTTATATCAATCTTGCCCCTGGCCGAACTGATACATACCCAGTCTCCATCAGCAATACCCTTATTGGCTGCATCGGAAGGATGGATCATCAGCACATCATCGGGCAGGATAACGGCATTGGCTGTACGCCGCGTCATGGTACCGCAATTATAATGTTCCAGTTCTCGATTGGTGGTTAAGATATAAGGGAACTCGGCACCATGGTCCAGTATCTCTTCAGATTCCCGGAAACTGGCCACCTTGAATTTTCCTTTTCCCATTTTAAATCCATCGATATGCAGGATCTCGGTATCAGAACCATCGGTCAATACAGGCCATTGTTTTCCATTGTCTCCAAGCTCATTCCATTTTACCCCAGCAAAGAATGGCACGATCTGTGCGATCTCTTTCAACAATTCAGCCGCGTCATAATCAGGTTGTGCATATCCCATTTTGTTCATGATATCTACAATGATCTGTCCATCGGGTTTGGTCCCACTCAACGGCTCCACTACTTTTTTCACCCGCTGAATTCTTCTTTCTCCATTGGTGAATGTGCCGCTTTTTTCCAGGAAAGAAGATGCAGGCAATACCACATGCGCCATCCTTGCTGTATCGGTCATGAAAATTTCCTGAACCACTAACAGGTCCAATGCTTTCAATGATTCAATCACATGTTGGGTATTGGGTTCTGTTTGAACAAAGTCTTCGCCCATCACCCAAAGCGCTTTTAATTTTCCTGCCAGTGCAGCATCATACATTTGCGGAATTTTATATCCTGCCTGCAGGGATAATTTGGCCTGATAAAAATCTTCATAGCGGCGATGGTTTTCAGGATTGGTGAGATCAAGATAGCCTGCTCCCTGATGGGGCTGACAACCCATATCAGCTGCGCCCTGAACATTGTTTTGTCCGCGCAATGGATTTACACCCACACCTCTCCTTCCAATATTCCCCGTGATCATGGCCAGGTCGGCGATCAACATCACCGTATAAGTTCCTTGCGAATGTTCGGTAACACCCAGACCATGAAACGACATGGCATTTTTTGCTTTAGCATAAGCAATGGCTGCTGCTTTCACCAACTGCCTCTCTACCCCACTCACCTTTTCCAGCTCATCAATATCCAATGCCAGCACATGCGCTTTAAAAGCATCATACCCTTCTGTTCGAGTTGCAATGAATGATTGATCTGCCAAACCTTCCTGAATGATAAAATACAACATCATATTCATCACCGCCACATTGGTGCCCGGCCTCAATTGTAAATGATAAGTAGCATAGCGGGCCAGTTCTGTCCTGCGTGGGTCGATCACGATGGAAACGCCTTTCATGGCAAACTGTTTCAGCTTAGCACCTGTTACCGGATGTGCATGTGTTGGATTGGCTCCGATCACCATGATGCAATCTGTATATTCAAGATCGATGATAGAATTAGTTGCGGCACCGGTACCGAATGTACGCTGCATGCCTTCGGCTGTTGGCGAATGGCAAACCCTGGCACAACAATCAATATTATTGGTACCCACCACCGCGCGAATGAATTTCTGCATCAGATAATTCTCTTCATTGGTGCAACGGGCCGATGATACTCCGGCGATCTGGTCGGCACCGAAATCATTTTTGATGCGAGTCAATTCTTTAGCAATATACTCGTAGGCTTCATCCCAACTGGCAGGTACCAGTTCTCCGTTCTTACGGATCAGCGGAGTACGCAAGCGATCGGGATGATTATAAAATGAAAATGCAAATCGTCCTTTTAAACAGGTATGCCCCTGGTTCACTTCTGCATCATAAGGTGCCTGAATAGATTTCACCTTACCATTCACTACCGCTACATCTAGGTTGCAACCCACACCGCAATAGGTACAGATGGTTCTAACTTTTTCATCGGCCACAATGGATTTTGATTCAAATACATCGGAGATGGCGGAGGTAGGACAAGCCTGTGCGCATGCCCCGCAGCTTACACAGTCGGACCCAAAAAAATTATCCTCAAATCCTTTGATGATATGGCTATTGAATCCCCTGCCCGCCATACTCAGCACCATTTCGCCCTGCACTTCATCGCAGGCCCTTACACATCTTGCACAATTGATGCATTTCGAAAAATCGGAACGCATGTAAGGATGAGATTTATCTTTTGGTACATCAAGATGATTCTTTCCGGCGGGATAGCGAACATCGCGTATGCCTACCCGTGCGGCTACTGTTTGTAATTCGCAATTGTTATTCACTTCACAGGTAAGACAATCGAGCGGATGATCCGTGAGCACCAGTTCAATAATATTTTTGCGCAAGCGGGTGATGCGTTCAGAATCGGTATAGATATAACTGTTGGCGATCACGGGGGTATGGCAGGAAGCCTGTGTTTTAGCAGGGCCACCCTTCATCAGTGCAACATCCACACTGCATACCCGGCAAGCGCCATAGGGATCCAGGTTGGGTGCATCACAAAGTGTAGGCACATGATCTTGTCCCAAATGCCTGCGTACAAACTGCAAGATTGTTTCGCCCGGTGTTACCGGATAAACCGTATCATTGATGTGTGCCGTTAGTGACATAGGTTCCATTTTTATGAATAGGTTACAATAGTTTCTGTCTAATTATTTTATCCTTCCTGATGAAAATACGGTGCTAATTCTTCTTCAAAATATTTCAATGCATTTTTAACCGGCAAGGGTAATCCACCACCAAGGGCACAAAGTGAGCCGGTTTCAAGGGTCTCCAACAGATCATTCATCAGCGTGCGGGAAATTTTATAATTGCCCTGCTGAGCTTTTTCCAATAACTCATACCCCCTGGTTGAACCAATCCTGCAAGGAAAACATTTACCGCAACTTTCGTGAGCGGTAAATCGGAATAAATGTTCCAGGTACTGGATCAATGGAAAATCCTCGGGGATACAAACCACCGATGCATGTCCCAATAAAAATCCTTCTTTCGCAAAAGAATCAAAATCAATATTCAACTGATCGATCTTTGATACCGGTACCAGTCCGCCCAACGGCCCACCAATATGCATGGCCTTTACCGGCACCCTGAATCCTCCACCTAATTCATGGATCACCACGGATAATGGCGTACCCATATCAACTTCGTATATGCCCGGCCGTTTGAAA
>CAIRHQ010000241.1 GCA_903878475.1 uncultured Bacteroidota bacterium
AGCGCTGCGGGTGGGTACCGATAGCAGCAGCAAAAGACTGAGTAAAACAGATGGATATTTTACTGATCTGGCCATCAAGATCATGATGCCTGTTGAAGCGCAGAAAGCAGAAAAAACTTTGAGGAACCTGGGTGCAGGTAAACTGGTGGATAAAGCGATCCTTTCTATGAACCGAGCTGCCGAAGATGCTGCAAAAGGGATCGGCGATATTTTCTGGAACTCCATCAAGAAGATGAATATTAATGATGGACTTCAGATTTTGAAAGGTGGAGATATGGCGGCCACAGAATTTCTGAAAAAAAATACTACAATTGAGCTTACCGAAAAATTCAGACCGGTCATTGAGCAATCACTGGCCAAGGTTGATGCTACCAAATACTGGAAAGATGTATTTACCGTGTACGATAAATTCTCTTCTACCAAGGTGAATACCGACCTCACCGCCTATGTAACAGAAAAAGCATTGAGCGGGTTGTTCTATAATATCGGACTGGAAGAACAAAAGATACGCAAGGACCCTGCAGCCAGGGTTACCGACATTCTGAAAAAAGTATTTGGCGGAAAATAGAACTAGTGTTGGTGCTTAATGCCCGGCCAATTATTGCTGCACCACAATTTGCGCTTCTGTGGTAATGATGATCTCGGGCTTCCCTTTATAGATCACTACCTTACCGGTAACGCATACCTGCTTGTCGGTATAAAATTCTTCAGGCTTGTTTTTAAATGCCGGCCTGCTTTCACCAAAGATCACAATGGTTAAAGGGGCATCCGGATATTTGGCTCCTGCATTGAGCAGGGTTGGGGAGCGACTGGAGTTCTCAAAATATTTTGAACCAAAGATCTTGGTACATACTTTAACGGAATCGCCTTCGTGTTTGGCAGCGTCTTCTATTTTGATCTCCTGCTGTGCCATAGCAAAAAAGCCGGCTGTAAGGCAGATCATTAAACTGAAAAGTTTTTTCATCATCTATTGGTTTAAGAATTCATGATCGATTATACATCCGTTGCTTCACCATAGGCCATGGCCGTTGCTTCTTTCATTCCTTCGCTCATGGTAGGGTGCGGGTGAATAGCATTCAGAATTTCATGGGCTGTGGTTTCCAGTTTGCGGGCCACTACTGCCTCTGCGATCATTTCTGTAACATTCATGCCGATCATATGGCAACCTAAGAATTCACCGTATTTGGCGTCGTAGATCACTTTTACAAATCCTTCTGTAGCACCGGCAGCACTGGCTTTTCCGCTTGCCATGAAGGGGAATTTTCCCACTTTTACTTCATAACCTGCATCCTTAGCCGCTTTTTCGGTATACCCCACACTGGCAATTTCGGGTGAGCAATAAGTACAGCCCGGGATATTGTTATAATCGATCGGTTCGGGATGATGTCCGCTTAAATGTTCAGCAGCATTGATGCCTTCCTTGGCCGCCACATGAGCAAGTGCTTGTCCGGGTGTACAATCTCCGATAGCATATATGCCCTTCACATTGGTTTGTCCGTTTGCATCCACCACGATCTTACCTTTATCCGTTTTGATGCCCAATGCTTCCAGTCCAATATTTTCAATATTAGCCACCACACCCACAGCACTCAATAAAATATCGGCTTCAAGCACTACATCTCCACTTGGTGTTTTTACGGTTGCTTTAACTCCAGCGCCGTTGGTATCAACCTGCTTCACTTCACTATCGGTCATCACCGTAATGCCATGCTTTCTGAATTGTCTTTCCAGCTCGCGACTGATATCTTCATCTTCCACCGGAACAATGCGGGGCATGAATTCAACAAGGGTAACTTTTGTACCCAAGCTATTATAGAAATACGCAAATTCAGAACCGATGGCACCGCTTCCGCAAATGATCATGCTCTTGGGTTGAGTAGGCAATACCATGGCCTCGCGGTATCCAATGATCTTCTTTCCATCGATCGGCATGGTGGGTAATTGCCTGGCCCTTCCGCCTGTGGCGATCACTATATTCTTTGCTTCTAATATTTGTTTGCTTCCATCAGCGGCAGCTACTTCCAGTTTACCCGGAGCCAGTAATTTGCCATAGCCCATGATCACATCGATCTTGTTCTTCTTCATTAGAAATTGAACGCCCTTGCTCATTTTATCGGCTACGCCTCTGCTGCGTTTTACTACGCCTTCAAAATTGGCAGTAGGAGCGCTTGTTTCGATGCCATAATCGGCAGCGTGTTTAGCATATTCGAATACCTGTGCACTTTTCAATAGGGCCTTGGTAGGAATACAACCCCAGTTGAGGCAGATGCCACCCAGACTTTCTTTTTCAACAATTGCTACTTTTTTTCCCAGCTGACTAGCGCGGATCGCAGCAGGGTATCCACCAGGACCGCTTCCGAGAACGATTAGATCGTATGCCATATGATTATCTGAATTTTAGTGTTAATAGCTGCCTTTTGCAGATTTAATGAGTGCCAAAATTAGCTTGAAATGGGGGATTCGCCAAAAGCTAGTTTAAGCCAAGTTGGAGGTTGGAAATTGGAGGTTAAATATGATAGGTGATTCTATCGCAGACATGATCTTTGCCAACTGCCAACTGTTAACTACCAACTGATTTATTCCCGCTCGTTTCAACAGCCGCTTTCTCCGCCTCATCCCGATGTGTGGCGATCAGTTTAAGCGATTTGATGCTCACGTTCAATTCGAAACCGATCAGCAAGACAAGTGAATTGATATACACTAAGGCCATGAGTACAATAATGCTACCGATAGAGCCATAGAGCGCATTGTACCTGCCGAAATTATTAACAAATGCAGAGAAGCCATAGGAAGCCAGTAAACAAAGAAAGGTAGCCAGGATACTGCCGGGCGAAACAAGTTTCCATCGTTTGGGTACTGCCGGAGCGTATTTGTAAATAAATGCGATGGAGTAAAATACCAGTCCGATAATAAAGACCCATCGCCCATAAAATATAAATTCTCTCCAGCCTGCACTGCGGAGTCCGAAGAATTTAAGCACATTACCCTGTGTGATCAACAATGCAATGCAACCCAGTACCAACCCGAAGATCAGTGCTGTTAGTCTGATCGCGATCCATCGGTCGTGCAAACCTCTTCTTTTTTCAAACCCAATATAATTTTTATTGAACGAACGCATCAATCCCATCATGGCATTGGATGCAAAGAAAAGGGCCAGTATTAAACCAAATGATAACAAGCCGAAAATTGGGGCGTTGAAAAAAGTTTTATCAATAAAACTAATGATGTTCTTATTGTAACCATCAGCAGGGATCATGTCTTTTATCAAAATGGTGATCTGCCGTTGTATCTCTACTTTTTTAAAAAAAGGCATTTGCATGATGAAGGTGAACAGGAACAGAAAGGATGGCGGAATGGCCATGATAAAATTGTACGCAACGGCGGAAGCCCTTTCTGTAAGACTCCCATTTTTGATCTGCTTGTAAAAGAATTTAATTACATCGTAGAGAGGGACTCCTTCAAAACCGGGTAAATGCCAATGCTGCGACCTCCTTAACAGAAAGGTTATGGGAGGCCAGGTGATCAGTATGCGTTCTAGTTTGGTCAAAAATTACCGGGGTTGTGTTGAGGGGCAAAGTTACTGAATAGTTTGAAGTTGGGAGTTGGATGTTGGAGGTTGGAAGTTCATTCATGTTGTGGATCTCTAAAGCTTGCCTAACCCCCTAAACTCTAAACGCTAAACTTTTACCTAATATTCACACTATCCAAAAACCGCTGATATTTTCTGGCATTCACCTGGTGATCGGCATAGGAGTGAGCAAATACTGAAAGTCTAGACCAATCGGGACGGGCCACAAAGAAGAAGTAGTCTGTTGACGGGGCATTCAACACCGCATCAATGGTTTTGGAAGATGGCGTACAGATGGGGCCAATGGGCAATCCCTTGTTGGAATAGGTGCTGAACGGAGATGCGGACGCTGCCCTGATATGCGATTCGCGGATCCTTTTTAATCCGAAATCCTTGAGTGCAAATTTTATGGTGGGGTCGGCTTCCAGTCGCTGCCCGGAGTGAATACGGTTCAGGTATACACTGGCGATCTTGCCCTTGTCTTCCTCCTTACTGGTCTCTTCTTCTACAATGCTTGCCAGCGTGTATACTTCCGCGGTAGTGAGCTTCATTTTAGCAGCTTGTTGTTTCCTGGTATCATTCCAGAATTTATCTTTTTCGGTAGCTAATTTTTTAAGGATCTTGGCCGGACTGCTATTCCAAAGTATATTATAACTGTTGGGGATCACGGCGGTCATCACGGTATTGCTATCGAGTGCATATTCACGTAATGAATCAGGATTGTTCAGCAGACTGATCATACTGGCCGAGTCGCATTCAAAACCGGCGGCGATCTTTGCTGCCAGGTCTCCCTTGGTGCGTAGTTTTGTGATCACCAGTGTGACGGGCAATTGTTTTCCACTGCGCAAATTGCGCAATAGCGTGAATAAGCTCATGCTGCTACTAACCTCGTAGCGGCCTGCTTTTACTGGGTTGGAATAATGCAGGAGTTTGCTCAACTGGTCGAATAGAAATGGACTGTTGATGATTTTTTGATCGATCAATGATGTTCGTACATCACTGAAGTTGCTGCCAGTTTTAACGGTGAAATATTTTTCTTTGGGGGCGGATAGGGTAGCACCAAAAATTTCCCAGGCTAAAAATGCTGATACTAAGATCAGCAGCAGCAGGATACCGTATTTGATTAATTTCATCATGACCGTGAATGAACAACAAAGTAAAATAAAAAACCCCGTCTTGCGGCGGGGTTCTGGTATTTTAAAAATATTTTATTAATGCTTTCCTGTGTCCGGGGTTGCGGTAGGCATCGGAACAGTTGTAGCAGGAGCAGTAGCTTTTGGTGTTTGTGGGGTTACGCTGTTGAACAGTTCATTACCTGCGCTGCTCGATGTTTTTGGTATGAAGGCTGGAGACATTATGCAAAGCAGACCTACAATACCGGCAAACAGCCAGGTGCCTTTTTCAAGCACATCGGTAGTTTGTTTAACACCCATCAGTTGGTTGCCAAAACCGCCAAAACTGGAAGACAATCCACCACCTTTAGGGTTCTGTATCAATACGATCAATCCCAGTATAGCTGAGGTCAGGATCACTAAAATTCCAAATAAAATTAACATGTTATTCTCCTTTTAATTGTTCAATTTTGGCTGCAAAGTAAGCGATTTTGGAGGGATCCAGCAAACTTAATTTCTGGTAAACGTCGATCGCCTTGTCTTTTTTGCCCTGTTTGGCAAATACTTCGGCCATCGATTCGGTCAGCACATCGTCTTCCTTATTGCTTTTTTCGGCCAGTGACTGGATGGCCGACACCCCATGCCCTGCATTTTCTGCTTCTTGTCCGCCCGCAGCTGAAGGTATCTTCTTCATCGTTTTAAGCCATTCGGTAAAACTTTTCAATTGTTTACCCAGTTTATCGGCTGTTTGTACCTCTTCACTCAGTTTAATCCCCTGCGAAGCAAAATAATCTACCAGGTGCATGGGCTCAAACAGGGGCAAGCCCTCTTCTGAATTGCTGATGCGGTCGGATAACCTGAGTTCCATTTTCATGGGCTCGATCTCTTTTTCCATCAACGACTCGTCGTCATTATTATCGGTATTGTCGGCATCAAATGAATCTTCTAAAACGGGAGCAACCGGTATGGGCTGTATCGGCTTGCGGGGTTGCAATTGAAACTGAAGCCAATGCGGATTATTGAAAAACAAAGCTGTTTTTGCTGCCTGCTTTTTATATGCCTCTGTGCCTGCGGTCATTTCCTTTAATAAAAAAAATTGCCCGGGCGTGAAATAAGGATAATTGCTGCTTACCGATTGCAGATAATCATGGCTGCTGGTACCTGCCGGTATCTTAAATATTTGTTCGGGGTTTATTTGAGCTGCAGTATGCATAATGGAAACCTAAATATAAAAAACAAAATCGGTTTAATCTTGCGGTTATAGAATAACTCATTTACCAGTTAGAGAAGATCTTGTTGAAGATCTCATCCACAATACCTTTAACGATATCGGCATTCAGGCTCGCCTCTGCCTGTGAAAGACTTTGTGATGCCGGAAAATCAAAGCTTCTTGAAAGGTCCCACTCATTATTCTTCTTTTCGTCGAGTGTATTTTTAAAGATCAGGTGAAAAGAGATCGATAAACGGTTCACACTTGCATTGTTATTGCTGATACCGCTGGTGCTGGTATAGTATTGCGAAATATATCCGCTGATATCGTAATGCGCATCATCATTATTGGTTTGTTGCAACCTGGTGGTGTTGATGATCTTTTGTTTCAGTTTTTCGGTGAGCTGTGGGCTCAGTTGCGGATTCACATACTGGGCTTTATTTTCCAGGTAATTCACCCGGAATGTTTTTACTTCCTGCGGAATAGGCGAGGTGTCTTTGAAGCCATATTTGCAGGTAGCAAAATTGCAGCAAACCAGCATCAACAGCAATACCGGAATATGCAGCCATTGGCGTTTGCCTGCCCCAATATGTTTTTTATTCTTCGATATCATACTCTTTCAGTTTACGGTACAAAGTTCTTTCGCTGATGCCCAGATCGAGCGAAGCGTCTTTTCTTTTTCCCTTATGTTTCTTCAGTGCTTTAATGATGAGTTCTTTTTCCTTATCAACAATGCTCAGTGATTCTTCCACATCCTCGTGTTGCTGAATAGCGTTGCCATTGTGCTGCAGGAAAACGGGCTGGTTGGATGAACTTCCGGTGTGCAGGGAATTTCTGTCGAGCATGGCATTATCCTCTGTGAAGATCGGTGCATGCTGTGCTACGGCAGGATTCTGCATCAGTTCGAAGAACATCTTTTTCAGTTCATTTACATCTTTCTTCATGTCGAAGAACAGTTTGTACAGGATATCGCGTTCGTTGGCGAACTCCGATTGGCTTACGGCATTGGCACCGGCTGCAAGTACGGGTAACCGTGAGTAGTTGTGTTCGGGTAAAAAACCTTTCAATTCCTGACCGGTAATGATCTTCTCCTGACTAAGCACCGATATCTGCTCTGCAATATTCTTCAATTCGCGCACATTGCCCGGCCAGGGATAGTTAATTAACACGGCTTTAGCGGCCTCGTCCAGTTGTACCGGAATTGATTTATAGCGGTCGGAGAAATCGGTCACAAATTTTCTGAACAGCAAGGGAATATCTTCTTTCCTGTCGCGCAGCGCAGGTACCCGAATGGGCACGGTATTCAACCGGTAATAGAGGTCTTCCCTGAATTTATTATTTCGGGTATAATCAAACAACTCTTTATTGGTTGCGGCGATCACGCGTACATCTGTTTTCTGCACCTTGCTGCTGCCCACGCGGATATATTCACCGGCTTCCAGTACACGAAGTAATCGGGCCTGTGTGCCTAATGGCAATTCTCCGATCTCATCCAGAAATATAGTACCGCCATTCACGGTTTCAAAATATCCTTTACGGCTGTCTACCGCTCCGGTGAAGGATCCTTTTTCATGACCAAATAATTCAGAATCAATGGTGCCTTCGGGTATGGCCCCGCAGTTCACGGCAATAAAAGGGTTGTGTTTTCTGGCACTCAAGGAATGAATGATCTGTGAAAAAACTTCTTTACCCACACCACTTTCTCCATTGATGAGCACACTGAGGTCGGTACCCGCCACCTGTACCGCCACATGCAGGGCATGATTGAGGGCAGGGGAGTTGCCAATGATGGCGAACCTGTTCTTTATTGATTGTAATTCCATTTTAGTTTATTTAGGGTTGCAAAACCGGAATGCCGATCAGCGTTCCTGCGGTGCATTTGTCGATGATAACGGTTACATAATCGCCTGGCTTGAATTGCATTTTTGGGAACACCACTACTTTATTTTGTCCTGTTCTTCCAGACAATTCGTGCTCACTTTTTTTGGATGATCCTTCCACCAATACTTCAACGGTTTTGCCCAGATCCCTTTCCATGCTTTGCAAAGAATGGATGCGATACAGGTCAACCAATTCCTTCAGTCTTCTTTTCTTTACTTCCAACGGAACATCGTCTTCAAATCTTCTTGCCGCCAGCGTGCCCGGTCTTTCAGAATAGAAATATAAATAGGCCAGATCATACCGACAATATTCCATCAGACTGATCGATTGCTGATGGTCTTCTTCCGTTTCGGAACAGAAACCTGTGATCATATCGGTAGAGATACCGCAATCAGGAATGATCTCCCGGATACGGTCAACCTTGGCCAAGTACCATTCGCGACTATAAGTGCGGTTCATCATTTGCAACACCCTGCTGCTACCGCTTTGTACAGGAAGGTGAATATAATTGCAGATGTTTTTATATTGTTTTATCGTGAACAATACCTCATCGGTAATGTCTTTCGGATGTGATGTAGAAAATCGTACGCGTAAAAGCGGAGAAATCTTTGCCACTTTTTCCATCAGCATGGCAAAGCTCACGATTTCATGTCCGGTTTCATCTACCCAATGATAGCTGTCTACATTTTGTCCCAGTAAGGTCACTTCCCGATATCCCTGTGCAAACAGATTTTCACATTCCTGAACAATGGATGCGGCATTTCTGCTTCTTTCCCTTCCTCTCGTGAACGGCACCACGCAGAATGAGCACATATTGTTACAACCCCGCATGATGCTTACAAATGCTGTAACGCCATTGCTGTTCAACCGAACCGGTGCAATATCGGCATAGGTTTCATCCCTGCTCAACAATACATTCACGGATTTCATTCCGGTTTCGGCTTCTTCTATCAAACCAGGTAAACTGCGGTAAGCATCGGGGCCCACCACCAGGTCAACCAGTTTTTCTTCTTCCAGAAATTTCTCTTTCAATCTTTCCGCCATACATCCTAACACACCCACCAATAATCCCGGATTTAGGCGTTTTAGTTTTCTAAATTCGGTAAGTCTTTTCCTTACTGTCGTTTCTGCTTTTTCACGGATAGAACAGGTATTTATCAGGATCAGATCAGCTAACGCACAATCGGCAGTAG
Source organism: uncultured Bacteroidota bacterium (assembly GCA_903878475.1). Taxonomy (GTDB): domain Bacteria; phylum Bacteroidota; class Bacteroidia; order Chitinophagales; family Chitinophagaceae; genus Ferruginibacter. The sequence goes on from CAIRHQ010000241.1 coordinate 8,965, forward strand.
CTCCAAAACCATAGTCCATCAACACCGACGCTACCACTTCACTATCGGCAAAATTCATGGCGCAGCCATAGCTCTCAATATAAAAATGCTTTTTATTGGGACTCAAATTATTCGAAACAGGGGCATAGGCTGTTCCCTGTTTCTGCTCATCATGTATTTTATCGGATACCATCTCCGGCATAATCAATCCATTTTTTTAGAACAGCAAATATACAAAATTCAACCCAGCAAATGACAGTATGGCAGTAACTTATTGTTGATTTTAAGTATAGGTTTAAGGCATTCTCCCTAGTTCTGCCAAATAAAGCGTAAATTTGCCGATCAGGTTTTATTTATCACCCCTAATTCCCGCTTTCTGGGATTATTAATTCTTCATTTATGAGTGCTAATTTGTTTATTATCCGTCATGGTAGGATTAATGTGGAAGAGAAAAGCCGTGGTGGATACCTACACTTAAGTGAAGAGGGCATGGCTTTCGGCACCTATCTCGATAATCATTTCAAGGATACCTATTTCGATCATATATTTTATCAGTCAACCGATGTAAAGACCAGCGACCCCTACAATCGTTGCCGCAATACCATTCGCGGAATGAAGGGCGTTAAGAGTGAATTTGATAAAACGCAGCTGAGCAAGATGCTGGAAGCGATCAATGAAGAGGGTTCGGCCATCCACAATATCCTGATCTGTTTCAGGGCCGAGGGCTTTAATGTGATCAGCAATATTGTGCATCCTGCTTCAGAGGAGCAATTAAGTAAAGACTACCACCGGGTATACCAATACAGTTTCAAGGGAAATAATTATCACTTCATCAGCAAGTTCAGTGCTGAGGAAGTGGTGATCAGATAGATCCCTATATTTTTTTGATAAGGCTATTTTTCAAAGATAGCTGCCAGCTTTTCGGGTAATTTTTCTTCAGCTTCGCCGCCATCTCCATATCGGGCAATGATCATTCCAGCGGGATCAATCAATATTTTAGTGGGTAGTGAGTAGATCGTATACTTATCGGCCAGGTCGGGCCTATTGGTTTGGGTATTGTAATCATCAAGGATATGTTTCCAGATACCGATCCCGTCTTTTTCTATGGCTCCCAGCCAATTCTCACGAGCATCACTGATGGCGCCAATGCCTAAGAATTCGATCCCCAGCGGATGATATTTTTCATACATCAATTTTAATGCAGGATTACCTTGTCGGCAGGGACCACACCAAGATGCCCAGAAATCGAGCAGTAAATATTTCCCTGAATAATTGGCCAAAGAAACTGTTTTGCCCTGCAGGTCGGTGCCGTTGATGACCGGTGCAGCCGTGCCCGGAGCGCCTTTCAGTAAACGGGCAATGGCTTTATTCAGTTGCCGGCCATAATAACTGGCTTGGATAGGGGCAGATAATTGATGAAAATAACCCATCAATTCATTCACCGGAAAACCACTTACATAATAATCGCTCAGCAGCCAAGCCGTGATATAGGAATCGGGGTGTTGATTAAAAAATTTACGGTCGATGGCGGTAAGTTTTTCGGTAAAGCCGATGGTCTTTATCCTGATGGCCGCCAATTTATCCTGAATGGATACGAGGGTATCGGTTGGCGCTCCATGTGTACGTTTAAATTCAAAAGCTTCTTCCCAACTGGCCGATTCGCTGTTCAATTGATCCAGGGCCGATTGTGCAGGGGTTTTTTCTTTTTCAAGTTTGATGAATGCCTGTTGGGTGGGCGAGCCGGTTAATGTTGCTTGTTTAAATTCTTGCAATACCAGGCTGATATGCATTTCCGTGGGCGATAAAAATAAACGGTTGCTCATATTGACGTGATCGAGCCGTTGCATGCGCCTTTCACTAAGGGTGCTGATGAAGGCGCTGGTATAATCTTCATCCATTCGCCCCTTAAAAATAAACTGGTTCTGGGATACCACTGTACTATCCCAGATCCGGTCATTGCTCACGCCACGGTAACTGAAGTAAATGGTCTTGCCATTCCATCCGCTGATATGCCCCAGTAAACTGAATTCATTTTTCAACCCCGGGCGCTGTGCCGAAGCGAGTAGGCCGATGCTGCAACTGAGTATTATTGCGATGAGGTATTGCTTCAAAAAAATAAAATATTTTATAATTCACGTAAACGCATAAACGAAAAAAACCGGAACGATGTCCCGGTTTTTATATCATTACCAGATCCTGGTCCTTTTTTCTTTTGCTTTGAACATCTTGTCGGTTTCCTTTACCCCAAAAGCTTCGTAAAAAGCATCGATATTACCAAGTGGGCCGTTCGACCGAAACATACCGGGCGAATGGGGATCAGTGGTGATGCGCTGCGCCTGTGCTTCGGGCAAAATATTATTGCGCCATACCTGCGACCAGTTGATGAAGAATCGCTGATCAGGAGTAAATCCATCAATGGGTTTTCCACTCTTGCCCTGTTCTGTTTTTTTGAAGGCTTCGTAGGCAATACTCAGTCCGCCAAGATCAGCCAGGTTTTCACCCAGGGTAAGCCTGCCATTCACATGCATGGTATCGAGTACCACAAATCCATTGTATTGGTCTACCACTTCATCGGCACGTTTTTTAAATTCATCGGCATCAGCCTTGGTCCACCAGTCGTGCAAATTACCATCGGCATCAAACTGACGGCCCTGATCATCAAAACCATGGGTCATCTCATGTCCAATCACAGCAGCAATTCCACCGTAGTTGAGGGCGTCATCGGCTTCAAAATCAAAGAAGGGTGCGCGTAAGATACCGGCGGGGAAAACGATCTCATTTTTGGCCGGACTATAATACGCATTTACTGTTGGGGCCGACATGTTCCATTCTGTTTTATCAACCGCTTTGCCCAGTCTGCTGATATTGTCTTTGTACTGCCATTGATTGGCCCGTTGCAGGTTACCCAGAAAATCATTGCGCTTGATCTGCAGTCCGTCGTAATTCTTCCATTTGTCGGGGTACCCAATTTTTTTCGTGTATGCGTACAGTTTAGCAATGGCGCGGGCCTTGGTTTCTGCACTCATCCAGTCCAGTTGATTGATGCGGTCTTTAAAGGTTTCCTGCATATTGAACACCAGGGCCAGCATTCTTTCTTTGGCAGCAGGCTTAAAATATTTGTTTACGTATAATTGTCCTAACAACTCGCCGAGCTGTCCATCCACTAATCCACTGATCCTTTGCCAGCGGGGCGTTTGTTCTTTTTGTCCGCTCAGCACTTTATTAAATGCAAAACTGGCATTCACGAACTCGCTGCTCAGGAAGGGGGAAGCATCTTTCAATATTCCCCATTGCAGATAAACCTTCCAGTCGTTCACCGAAACCGCTCCCAACAGTGAATCAACGAATACCATGAATTTGGGATTGCTAACGATCACGCTGTCTTGCTTAGTGGTATAGCCCAGTTGTGGTAAGATCTGCTGCCATTTCAGGTTGGGAGTTTTAGCACTCAGTGCATCCAGTGAAAATTTATTGTACAGTTTAACCGGGTCGCGCATTTCTACACGGCTCATTTGTGCCCGTGCGAGATTGGTTTCCATTTCCAATATGATATTTGCATTGGCCTTTGCGGTAGTAGCGTCTGTGCCGGTGAGCATGAATAATTTTACGATATAGCCGTTGTATTCTTTTCTGATATTCTGATTGCGGACATCATTCTTCAGATAATAATCGCGGTCGGGCAGGGTAGTACCACCCTGTCCCATGCTAATGATATACTTGGTTACATTTCTGGCATCCTGATTAACCCCAATCCGGTAAAGCGGTGAGCTGATGGAATGTGAGCGCAGATAATTAATCTGCTCAATGATCTGTTCTTTGGTGCTTAGTTTTGAAACAGCATCAAGGTATGGTTTGATGGGTTGGTATCCCAGTTTTTCGATGGCAATACTATCCATTCCGCTGGCATAAAAATCGCCCACTCTTTTCATCAGGGGATTTGAGCCGGGGTTGGTAGAAGCGTTTTCCAGTAATCCCCGCAGGGCAACGGAACTTTCTTCCGAAAGGATATCGAAACTACCCCATCTTGTTTTTGAGGGTGGAATCGGGGTTTTCTTTATCCAGTTACCGTTCACATATAAATAAAAATTATCGCCGGGCTTAACCGATTGATCCATATTGGCCGGGTCGATGAATTTTTTTGAACCGTCGGCTGGCGTGTTGGAATTTATATCAGCAACAACCATTACCGGATCACTAGTCACCTGAACATTTTTGGTAGGCGTAGATTGGGCGGTTACCTGCATCATGCCCGAAAAGCTGATGAAGATAAGGGTAAAAAATAAAGCAATCTTTTTCATATATAGTATTGTTTGGGTATTAAAAATAAATAAGTTGATGCAATCGGCAACAAATAATATGTAGGCGGTTGAATTAGCAATACCGGCTGCCTTTATCCATTCAAATAATAAAGCGCGCCGACCTATTTTCAATCATTATTTTTGCGGGTAAAAAACAGGACCATTGCGTATATCCCTTACCATATTGTGCTTGATTATGACCCTTGCAGGTTTCACGCAAAAACCGGCAACCCAACCGGGCATCCTGATCGGAACCGTGTTGGATGGCGATAATAGCAAGTCGATCATGGGGGCAACGGTTCAATTGATAAAGCATGGGGGCGACAGTCCCGTTGTAAGATCCGCCTTGACCGCTAAAGACGGATCGTTTATGCTGGATGGGTTGTCATTTGGATATTACAGGTTGCGGTTAAGTATGACGGGCTATAGCGGACTAACCATGGATAGTATCAATATTCGCAAAGAGCGGTTCGACTTTGATCTGAACGATATAAAATTGCACCGACATGCTGCGCTGATGAATGAGGTGGTGCTGTATGCCGAAAAACCGCTGATAGAAAATAAGGATGGCAAGATCAGTTTCAATGTGGGCGAATCGGCATTGAGTGCCGGTTCCAGTGCTACTGAATTATTGAAACAGGCGCCCTTGGTGAATGTAGATAATGATGGTAAAGTGCAGCTGAGGGGCAAGGATGCAAAAATATTGATCGATGATAAGCCGGTAGAGTTGAATGGGAAACAGTTGCAAGACCTGTTGGAAAGTATGCCCGGTAGCATGATCGAAAAGATAGAAATAATGACAACCCCGCCTCCGCAATATGCCAATGAGCGGGGAGGGGTGATCAATATCGTAACGAAGAAGGGGAAAGTGGGTTTTACTGCCCGTATCAATATTAGTTATGGTAGCCGTGGCGAAGCGGGGGTGAATGGCAATGTCTCGTACCGGAAAAATAAATGGAATATTGGGTTTTCCTCCGGATTTGGATACAATCGCTATGCGGGAAATAGTTATAGTAACCGGCAAAATATCTATACCGACTCCATCAGTTATTTCAATGCTATCAGCAATAGCCATTCAAATAACAATCGTCCAAACTTTAGGTTAAGCATTGATTATGAGATAAATAAAAACAATAGCTTCAATTTTACTTCACAATACAATGCCAATCATTCAGGCAGTGCTTCCTATAATGAATACAGCAACCTGAACAATGATCAGCTGCTGTATAAGCTCAGCAACCGGGCCATCAGCAACCATACGGGATCCTGGAATCCGAACCTGAGCATGATGTATTCCTGGAAGGGTAAGCGGGTAGGGGAACAGTTGAAATTCACCGGCGGATTTAATTATAATGCCAATGATGTGGAGCGCGATTATTTTCAGCAGTACCTGAATCCGGATCATAGTTTAACCGGACTGGATTCTACTCAGCAACAATTTACTACCGTGCGGAACCGGAGCATGAGTTTGAGGCTGAATTACGATCGGCCATTAGTAGAAAAAAAGCTTTTTCTGAATATGGGTGGCAACCTCAGCAGGTTCATAGGACATAATATTCTCAACACTGAATTCCTGAAAAAGCCCGAACAAATTTTTGTGGCCAACGAGATCCTCAGCAATGATTTTAATTATCACCAGCATATCGATGCCCTACGTGCTGCTCTTCGATACGATTTTGTGCCCGATTTTTATATCAATGCCGGTGTGCAGGCTGAACATACGGTCACGTTCTTTGATATCCGGAATGATGTACACGATTATAGAAATGATTACTGGTCGGCCCTGCCCTTCGCTACCCTGGTAAAAAAATGGAAAAGCGACTGGAGCATAACGGTAAGTTATAAGCGAAGTATACAACGACCCGGATTGGGAGAACTGAACCCCAGTGTTGATTATTCGGATCCTTACAATATCCGCTTTGGGAACCCTTATCTGCAACCCTACTATGCCGAAAATTTTGACGGCATATTTGGCAAATCTGTGAAGCGTTATTATTTCAATATGTCGATGGGGTATAATAATCTGCAGCATATTTATAGTTCCATCCGTACCTTATTGCCCGATGGGAAAACCAATACCACCTGGGAGAACAGCAGCGGCCGCCATGAATATGAAACCAGTGTCTGGGGCGGAATGTCGGTGGGTAAGAAGATCAAGCTCAACCTGAGTATGGGATACACCTATCATGTGTATAGTTTGCATGATAAACTGGTTCGGTATTTCCGTGATGGCGGTTCTTTCTATTCCACCTTCAATGGCAGTTACCAGTTCAGCGATGTGATGAACAGCAGTGTGAACCTAACGTATAATCGTTTTGCCAATCCACAGGGAACACTCAATAATACCCTTAGCATGAACATGGGTATTCAACGCAAGTTCTTCTCAAAGAAATTCATTGTGGCCTTCAACATGATCGATCCTTTCCGTCAGCAGCAGAACCGTACCTATACTTTTGGAGGTAATTTCAGCGTGGATTCCTATTCGTTTACGCATACCCGAAATTTCAGGCTTTCGCTGAGCTATATCTTTACGAAGAATCAGCATAAGAACAGGGATGCTATTCTGAAGAAGCTGGAGAAAACTAAAGCAAAATGATGACTAAGCATTGAGCCGCTGTGGAATTCTTTTTGCCAGCCAGCTGTCTTTTACCGGAATGATCCAATGTTCCATCCATTCTTTTTTGGTCAATACCGTATTGTTGAAATACAGGGTATTGGCATCAATGAAATTATTTTCTACCGCATAATCCAATTGGCTCAGCGGAAGCAATTGTATCTTGTCTTTCACCATGAAAGCCAGCTGCTGCCGGTTAAACATATCCACCTTGAATTTTTGTTCAATGGATTGAATAAAATGCACCGAACTATCGGTACTGCATCCTCCCACAGTAACCAGTCGCTCATCGGCCATCAACACAATGAACTGTCCGAAGAATAAATTGGCGAACCCTCGTACCGGATCACCATGACTTTTCCAGCCAACCAAAAAATCCTTTAGCATGTCTTCCATCTCCAGGGCCTCACTTACAAAAAATAAACGGCTGCTCTGGAATATCCATATCCTTGAATTGTCGTGGAAATCTGCGGGGATATGTTGTTGGTAGGTTAGGTTCATTTCTTATGTCGTTTAAAACGTTTAAGGGTTTAATTCGTTTAAGGTTGGTTTAGCGTTTAGTTGTTGAAGATGGTTGAAAATTGTTGAATATTGTTAAAATGGACAGCCAACATACAGAACGAAATCCTTGCAAACTGCAAACTGTCAACTGCCAACTGATTCATCCAACTGCCAACTAATTATATTACGTCATTGAAGCGTCCACCATCTCAGCAATATCCAATACCTGTACCGAATCTTCTTTGTTGCTGTTCTTGATGCCATCGGTGAGCATGGTATTGCAAAACGGACAAGCGGAAGCAATTACGCTGGCGCCGGTAGCCAGGGCCTCGTCGGCTCTTTCAAAATTGATCCGGTTATTTCCTTTTTCTTCTTCTTTGAACATTTGGGCGCCGCCAGCTCCGCAACAGAGACCATTGCTTTTGCATCTTTTCATTTCAACCAATTCAATATCCATGGCATTCAATACCGAGCGGGGTGCTTCATAAATATCATTGGCACGGCCCAGGTAACAACTATCATGGTAGCTGATGGTTTTGCCTGAAAATTCACCGCCTTCTTTCATCACAATTCTTCCTTCATCGATCAGTTGCTGTAAAAAGCTGGCATGATGGATCACTTCGTATGTGCCTCCCAGTTCGGGATACTCGTTCTTCAGGATATTGAAACAATGCGGACAGGCGGTCACGATTTTTTTGATGCCATATCCATTCAATATCTGAATATTCTGGTAGGCCATCATCTGGAACATGAATTCATTTCCCGCCCTGCGTGCCGGATCGCCGGTGCACATTTCTTCTTTTCCGAGGATCGCAAAGCGTATACCCACCTTAGTAAGGATGCTGGCAAATGCCTTCGTGATCTTTTGTGCCCGCTGATCAAAACTGCCGGCACAACCTACCCAAAAAAGGACTTCGGGGTTTTCGCCATTGGCCATTAATTCGGCCATTGTTGGAACTTGCATAAAAAATTATTTCACTCCGCCAGATCCTACTATTATTGCCACTATGGCAAGTGCAAATAGTATCGTAACAGTGGTTATGGATCCAAAGATAATTCCTATCTGTGCTTTCTTTTTAACTTTTATTTTTTTTATTACCGATGCGCCAAAAATAATGGCCAATATGGCCATGGGCAGTGCAAGCAGGTTCAATACCGGAATGAATAAAACACATAAACTGCTAATGCCTAAAGACATTGACCAGATGGCTTTCCGTTCTGTTTTATCCAGCCGAAGGCTATCTGCCGTGATCCTGTTCCTGATCTTTTTTACCCGATGCGATATCCATGCTTCAGTAAGTCTTGATACAAATCCATTGATACTTAACGAGGGTACAGGTATACCATCGTTTATAGATACAGAAATGCATACAGGTTGATGTACAGGTACTGCGGCTATGCCCATGTTGGTAACGGAAAATAAAAAACTCACCAGTAATGCCATCAATATCATGCGCTGCCCTTTATTCATCATACATCAAATTTAAATATTTAATATAAAAGAAAGGCAGTAGTATTTTACCATGGTTGGTATTTGAAAGGCTCAATTTGAATAACTTCGCAACAATTGCCTGTATTTGAAAAAAATCATTCATATCATCACCAATTGGGAGGCCTGGCCTTTTAAATTGATCTATGCGCCCATTACCCCGGTGTGGCTCTGGTACATCATTCGCTCAGGGGCGGTTTGGTTCTTTACGCCCAGCAATCCTAAACTCACGTTCGGGGGGATGGAAGGTGAGCCCAAAAAAGAAATGTACGACCT
>CAIRHQ010000242.1 GCA_903878475.1 uncultured Bacteroidota bacterium
CCCGGCATTTGTGCCCCGCCACCATTGTTATCACGGAATAAACGCAGGGTAATTTTATACAGTTTTGTATTGGGATTTGTACCCGGACTCATGTATTCATAGATGATCTCTCCGCCAGAAATATGATTGGCAAATACCTGAAAAATCGACAAGCTCAATAAAACAGAAATGAAAAACTTCCTCATATTAGTCCGATATGCAAAAATTAGACCTAAAATTAACGAAAATTACTGCCTTAACGGATAAGTTGGGGGATTATTGATGAACGGGGGGTTTGTGCGTTTAAGACGTTTAAGGGTTTAAGTCGTTTAAGGGTTGGGGAGGCAGGGATTTAAGGTTTAAAGTTTAAGGTTTAAGGTTGGTTGAGAAGTTGAGGGGTTGAGGAGTTTGGTGATTGCGTTAACATCATGAGCTTTCTAGTTGATTGAACCTCCAACCTCCAACTTCCAACCTCCAACTACTCACTGCCTCGTAAAAATCCCGACAACACCGTAAAGAACTTCTCCCTCTCCTCCAGCATACTCATATGTGCAGTATCCCTGAAAATGTTTACATGCGATTGAATGGGCAGATAGCATTGTTGCATGCTGTGTGCAAAAGGAATGGCCAGGTCGTGTTCACCGATGATGAATAATATCGGTTTAGGGAATTGTTTTAATACAGCGGTTCTGTTGGGCCGCGCGATCATAGCCCGTAAATGCTGAATCAGGGTTGAGGCGGTAATTTGATTTCCTTTTTCCAGCAGATCGGCAATGGCGGGTTTATTGGATTCCTTGTTAGGCATGAATAAGCCCGGTATGCTGGTCTTTAAAAATGCTGCGGAGCCGTTCTCCGTAATAAAAGCAATGGATTTTAAGCGGGCCTGTTTTTTTTCATCACTATCAGCAAAAGCAGATGAATGGACCAGTCCAAAAGCGTTTAGGCGTTCGGGATATTTTTCGGCAAATGCAAGGGTGATATAACCGCCCATGCTATGTCCGATTATGATAAATTTTTCGAGCTGCTCTTTATCGGCAATGGCCTTCATCATTTCCGCATAGGTTTCCATGCCAACCTCCTCCCGATAGCTATCGGGACCAACCTCCAACTTGATCTCAGGAATGATCAAACAAAATTCTTTTTCCAACTTAGCAGCGGTCTCATCCCATATGCGTCCATCTTCACCAAATCCGTGTATTAACATGATGGGCTTGCCTGTCCCTGTCTTGCGGTAATGGATGGGGCCAATATCACTGTTGATGCTGCATTGCTTCATTGTTATGGCGATGCTGTTTTAGTTTAGATATTTGATCAGGCTCGGGCAATGCGTGCGCTTCTGTATAGCAACAACAATACAAAAGGGATCAATCCGGGATTGAGTTGCTGCGGTAAAAAGAACCAGCTAATTAATAACAGGATCAACAGTGCGCTGTTGAACCCAAAATATTTTTTTACCCATGCTTTTTTACTGTTCACAAAAAAGGCCATGATAAAATGTGGCGGAAAGGCCCATAGCAGGTTGAAATTATTTTTGCACATGGAATGATCGGTGCCCAGCCACATAAAGATCAATATGATGCCCAGGGTTCCGGTCAGGAAAAATATTAGTCCATCCAATCCGGTTAATATTCCTTTTGCCAGCGTGAAGCCAGTTTGTTTCCGGCTAAAAAAATCAAGTAGTACAACGAATAACAAGAACAGGGAAAACACCGTAAAAGGATTAAATATATTGGTGTCGGCAGGCGTTGGTATTACCGTATACAACTGTTTTTCGGACGCCACATACAAATGCTGTTGATTGCTGCTGTCTAAACTCTTCATCAGGTTATCGGGCAAAAATTGCTCCTGCTCAGGGGTCATTAATCCATCACAAGGTAGCCCCAGCAGGATATCGATGCCCAGCTTACTCCAGTCCTTATCATTCTTGTCAAGATATTCATGTATGGCCTGCCGAAACCTGCTATGGGCAGGCATTACCGACCGCTTGCAAAAACTGCTGTCGTGCTGTTTTTTGATGATATCGCGAAGCCTGGTAGTGCAGTTGTCGAAGAAGAAATCGTATTTGTAAAATTTATTCTCGGGTTTCAGGTTATCATTTAAAAAAATGCGGATCCGGCTTTTTTCTTCGGCCGATAATTGCAATACCTGTTCGGTGATGCCCCGGTTCTCCGACTGGTAATCGTATTTGAAATTGGAAAAATTTTCAACAGACACATAGTACAGCAATTTGCCCTGCACGAATTTCAGGTAGAAGCCCTCGTCGTCGAAATTGAACGTACCATAATTGTACACCAGGTCGGTTACGCTATTGCTGTCGATGACCCGGATGGCACTATGCCCAAAGGTGGAATACAATTCATCGCCGGGTGTGCAGGTAAGCAGGGAGATCTGTAAACGCGACCCTTCCTGTGCATGGCTGTTCAGCGGCAATTGCATCAGCAGTCCGATGAACAAGCACCAGATCCAGTGCATGCTGAATCTTCGTTTACTGCGTATATGGCTACTGGTTATGTTCATAAATAGTATGTGGTACAAGTGAGTGACACAACGATGATGCCTAAAGATATGCTGCCGGTAAAAAAATATTTTCACAAAATTGGCTGCAAGTTTTCAGGCCCTCGTGCTGCTATCGACTATAATTCGGGGCTTCCTTGGTGATGTCGATATCGTGTGCGTGACTTTCTTTGATACCGGCATTGCTGATCTTCACAAATACTGCTTTTTGTAATTCGGCTACATTTTTTGCACCGCAATATCCCATACCAGCCCTTAATCCGCCGGTGTATTGTTGGATCACTTCGCGAATATTTCCTTTGAAGGCCACCCTGCCTTCAATGCCCTCGGGTACAAATTTTTTGATATCGGCTTCCACGTCCTGGAAATAGCGGTCGCTGCTTCCCTGGGCCATGGCACCCAATGAACCCATGCCTCGGTATTGTTTAAATTTTCTGCCTTCGTAGATGATGGTTTCGCCCGGACTTTCTTCTGTGCCGGCAAATACATTTCCCATCATCACACAACTGGCGCCTGCTGCCAGGGCCTTTACCATGTCGCCGGTATACCTGATGCCGCCATCGCTGATGATGCCGACCTTTTTATTTTTAAGGGCTTTAGCTGCTTCCATCACCGCCGTGATCTGTGGTACTCCAGTACCGGCCACGATGCGGGTGGTACAGATAGAACCCGGTCCGATCCCAACTTTCACCGCATCGGCACCTGCATTGGCCAGGGCGAGTGCACCCTGCGCTGTGGCCACATTTCCAGCGATCACCTGCAGGTCCTTGTATGTTTTTTTGATCAGTTTTAAAGTATCCATCACACCCTTGGTATGTCCATGGGCGCTGTCTAAACAAATGATATCGGCTCCTGCTTTGTACAAGGCAGAAACCCTATCCATCGTGTCTTTGGTGATGCCCACTCCGGCACCTACCAGCAAACGACCGAAAGAATCTTTAACGGCCAGCGGATGTGATTTCAGTTTCAGGATATCGCTGAAAGTGACCAGTCCGATCAACTTACCCGATTTATCCACCACCGGAAGCTTTTCAATTTTATTTTTTTTGAAGATCAGTTCTGCTTTTTTCAAGTCGGTGCCTTCGGGTGCGGTGATGAGGTTGTCTTTCGTCATCACCGTACTTACTTTTTGCTGGTAATGGGTTTCAAAGCGAAGGTCGCGGTTGGTGAGTATGCCTACCAGTTTATGCTGGGCATTTACGATGGGAATACCGCCGATCTTATTTTCACGCATGAGGCGCAGGGCTTCACCGATTGTGGCATCAGGACTCAGCGTAACCGGATCCAATATCAGTCCGTTCTCACTTCTTTTTACCTTACGCACCTGGTCGGCCTGTTGGTCAATGCTCATGTTCTTGTGCAGGATGCCGAGCCCGCCTTCTCTTGCCAGGGCAATGGCCAGGGAGGCTTCGGTAACGGTATCCATGGCTGCGCTCAGCATGGGTACATGTAGCCGTATGGTTTTGGTGAGTTGGGTGCTGATATCTACATCGCGGGGCAATACCTGCGAATACGCGGGCATCAGCAGAACATCATCGAAGGTCAAGCCTTCACCGAAAAATTTTTGGGAACCATTGGCTGTCGGTTTGATAGCCTTGCGGGAATTATTTCTTGTTGCCATAGGCAAAGGTAGAGAAAAGTTGAAAATTTTCAAATTGGGGACGAAAGTTTAAGGTTTTAGGTTTAAAGTTTAAGGTTTAAGGTTTTGGAACTTCAACTATAGACTTTCTAAGCCGTTGGTCGGGAGACCAGACGGCGGCGGAAAGCACGAGAAAGCTAACGTCATCCCTTCGGGATTATTTTTAAGATGAAGACAGCAATCAGAGCGTATTCCTTGTCAACTGCTCCCGAATGCTTTCGGGACCAACCGCCAACTGAATTAGCGTCTAATTGAGCTGATAAACCTTCCCCGGCAGCGCCGTTACCAATCCCTGCATTTCCAGCATGAGCAGGGCCTGTGCTACCTTACTGCTGCTGAGTCCGCTTTTGAAATAGAGTTCGTCTACGGCGATGCCATTTTTTTCTTGAAGCAGTTGAACGATGGATCTTTCTTCGGCGCTCAGTTCTATGAATAGTTCGCGTTGTGCCGGGGCTTTCCGTTTTTGTGTTTCCTTCCAGCCCATTAGTTCCAGCAGCTGTTTGGCGTCCTGCACCAGGGCGGCTTTATTGTTGCTGATCAGAAAATTACAGCCTTCGCTTTTGGGATCGTTCGTTCTGCCGGGCAGGGCAAATACATCTTTATTGTAACCATTACCCAATTCAGCGGTGATGAGCGATCCACCTTTTTTTCCACTTTCGATCACGAGGATGCAATCGCACATGCCGGCCACGATGCGGTTGCGTTTGGGAAAATTTTGTTTATCGGGTTTGCTGTTGCTGGGGAAATCGCTGAGCAGTCCGCCCTGTGCGGTCATTTGTTTGGCCAGCGATTTATTTTGGTGCGGATACAACATATCCAATCCATGTGCCAGTACCCCAACCGTATTCATATTGTGTTTGATGGCAGCGCGATGGGCCAGGGTGTCGATGCCGAATGCGAGTCCGCTCACAATTAAAATATCTTCTCCTTGCAGGGCTTCGATCATTTGTTCGCAGGCCCATCTTCCATAATCAGAATGGTTACGAGTGCCTACCACGGCGAGTATGCGGGAGGCGTTGAGGTTGGCGGTACCGCGGTAATACAGCAGGGCAGGACTATCATAACAATTCAATAACCGTTGCGGGTAGTCGCAGTCGGTGAGGTAAAGCGGTTGTATGCCGTATTGTTCAATGAATTTGATCTCGGTTTCGGCCCGCGAAAAATCTGTAAAGTTTTTGATCGACCGGGCACGGATGGTACCGATGCCTTCAATTTTTTCGAGTGCTCGTTTCCGGGCTTTAAAAATGGCTTCGGCAGTAGGGTAGTGCTGCAGCAACGTCTTCGTTTGTACGTCACCGATATTAGGCACTTGGGTAAGCGCGATCCGGTAAAGCAGGTCGGGGTTCATGGGTACAAAAATTTCCTGCGGCAATGATAAAAACATTTTTCATTACCGTCCCCAACTTAATTACTTAATACGGATAATTCGGTGCGGCGGTTCTGTGCCCGGCCATTCTCGGTGCCATTCTCGGCAATGGGTTTTTGAGCACCCCATCCTTTGAAGCTGAGTCTGGTAGCCGCAATACCTTTATTGGTAAGATAGCTGACCACGGCCTTGGCCCGGTTATTACTCAAGAGCAGGTTGTCTTTATCCTGTCCAATATTATCAGTAAAACCGCTGATGAGGATCTTCATGTTTGGGTTCTGGTTGAGCAGGATCACCAGTTTATCCAGTTCGCCTGTGGAAGCAGGCTGTAAATTGAATTCTTTGCTGTTGAAAAAGGTATTATTCAGGATCACCGCTGCTCCGGCTTCAATGGGAACCAGGGCAATGTCTTTGGTGTAGGCGCTGTCGGTTCCCTGTTGCTTCATATAAAAATGATCGGAATAGAACAGATAACCCTGCCGGTTCACATTGAAGGCATAGTCTTTTCCCACGGGTAGCGTAACCAGGTAATTGCCGTCTTCATCCGTTTGGATGCGGGTGATCAAACTGCGTGTATTCAAATCCGTTAGTTCAACGGCGGAAGGTAAACCCAAGGTTGTTTTTTTATCGTAAACCTTACCCCGCACCCAGTAGGTTTGTATGGGTCGCAGGTCTTCCCGCAGGGTAAATTTATATAGGTCGAGCCCGCCCTTGCTATCACTTCGGTCGCTGGCATAATAACTGGTTTTGCCGTCTGCGGCCACGATCAGTGAGCCTTCATCGTCGATGGTATTCACTGGGTAGCCCAGGTTTTCGGGGCTTCCCCAGGTGCTGTCGCTGGTCTTGCGTGACAGGTACAGATCG
The DNA here is from genome assembly GCA_903878475.1 of uncultured Bacteroidota bacterium. Classification (GTDB taxonomy): domain Bacteria; phylum Bacteroidota; class Bacteroidia; order Chitinophagales; family Chitinophagaceae; genus Ferruginibacter. The sequence continues at coordinate 6,363 of CAIRHQ010000242.1, forward strand.
GTGAGTCCATACCCGGGATGGCCATTGCTGTTGAAATACAGGGTTTGGTTATCGGCATGCATGAACGGGCAACCTTCATCGCCTACAGTATTGATGGTGGGGCCGAGGTTCTCGGGTGTGCCCCATCTTCCATTGGTTAGTCGGTGCGATACCCAGATATCTTTTCCTCCATACCCACCGTTACGGTTACTCGAAAAATACAATGATTTTTTATCGGGCGAAAGGGAAGGGGAGGATTCCCAGAATTCGGTGTTGATCTGTCGGCCCATGTTCTGGGCTTCTGTCCAGCCACTGTTGTTCTTTATCGAATAATACAGATCACAACTACCTTCTCCTTCAGGATAATTGCAACCGGTGAATACCAGCATTTGTCCATCCTGCGAAATATTTTGTGCGCCCTCATTCAGGTTGGTATTCACTTTGCCCGAAAGGGGCTTTGCCTTTGTCCAATTGCCGTTATCCAGATCGCTTTCATAAAAATCCTCGTCCTGATCAACCCGGCGGGTAAAGATCATCTTGCTGCCTTCGATGGTGAGCGAAGGAAAATATTCGAGCTCTCGGGTATTGATGCTATCGCCCAGGTTCAGCGGCGCAAATACATAATCGGTGGCGGGATGTTGTTTGGCATAATCTAACGCAAAGGCATAGCTGCTTTGTCGGTAATGCCCCGCCTTGATGCTTTGTTGATTGAGACTGGGGTTGGCTAAAAACCGGTTCACCGCATCCAGGGCTTCGGTAAATCTTCCGCATCCGGCCAAAGAAATGGAATAGGGAAGCAGGAAGGTGCTTGAATACACCGAATCCATATTCAGTGCGATATCAAAATCAGCCACAGAGTTATTGTATTGTTTCAAATTGGCATAGATGCCCGCCCGGGAAAGATAAGCATCAACCAATTTAGGATCAATGGCCAATGAAGCCTTAATTTCTTCGAAAGCAATATTGTATTGTCCGGCATTGGCCGCTTCATAAGCCCTGGCATAATGTTCGGCGGCTTGCTTATTCACTTTATCCGGATCGTACCATTGGGCTTTTGTTGTTTGGGTAAACAAGCAAAGAACAAAGGGTAAGCAAGCAAACAGAATATGAACAGTCTTGAATTTTTGCATCATCATTTTTCGAATGGTGAAGGTAAAACGAAATGAACTGGGTTTTAGTCTAACCCAGGGAAAAATAACATTTCACATAAGCCCGCTGGGAATGCCTCAGGGAACATTGATGTATTTATGAATTTGCAGGGATAGTTCCCATTGCGGATTTGCTTTGATGTATTCGATCAGCAGCGGCGTGATGGTTGCTGCCTTTTCCCATTCGGGTTGTAAGTATAATTTGCAGGTGGGCGATACCAGGGCTGCATATTTTTCGGCCCAGTCGAGATCCGATTTATTGAAGACCACTATTTTTAATTCATGGGCAAGCGGAAGTATTTCAGGAAGTGGGGCTTTAAATTTTTTGGGTGATAAACAGATCCAATCCCATGATCCGGTTAAGGGATGCGCCCCCGATGTTTCAATATGCGTGGCAATGCCATTAGCGTTAAGCGTTTCCGTTAGTTCTGTCAGTTTGTGCATCAGGGGTTCTCCTCCGGTGATCACGGCCAGCTTAGCGGGTGTTTGTTTTACAAACGCAACGATCTCGGCAATGGGGAAATGCGGATGCGCTAAAGCATCCCAGCTTTCTTTCACATCGCACCAGCTGCAACCTACATCACATCCTGCCAGTCGGATAAAATAAGCTGCCCTGCCCTGATGAAATCCTTCTCCCTGCAGGGTATAAAAATGTTCCATCACCGGAAGGGTAATGCTGTCGGTAGTATTTGAAAGCGCTATGCTGCCGGGTTTATCGTTGTGCACTGGCATGGAATGTATTCATCAAAAGTGCTGCGATGGTCATCAGTCCTACACCACCGGGTACCGGCGTAATATAACTGCATTTGGGTGCCACATCGGCAAAATCCACATCGCCTTTTAGGGCAAAACCGCTTTTCTTGCTGGCATCCGGAACACGGGTGATGCCCACATCGATCACTACCGCTCCTTCTTTTACCATATCGGCTTTCAGGAATTCGGCAATGCCCAATGCGGCTACAATGATATCGGCTTGCAGGCAGATCTCTTTCAGGTTCTTTGTGCGACTATGGCATACCGTTACTGTGCAATTTCCGGGGTAGGCATTGCGGCTCAGCAGGATGCTCATGGGCCTGCCCACGATATTGCTGCGGCCGATCACCACGGCGTGCTTGCCACTGGTTTCAATCTTATAATGTTCCAGCATCAGCAGGATACCATAAGGAGTAGCCGGGATATAAGTGGGAAGTCCCTGTACCATCTTACCAATATTCATCGGATGAAATCCATCAACATCCTTATCGGGATGAATGCTGTTGATGATCTTTTCTTCATTGAAATGTTTGGGCAGGGGTAGCTGTACCAAGATGCCATCGACATCGGCATCGGCATTCAGCCGCTCAATATTTTCCAGTAAAACTTCTTCGGTAACATTTTCATCCAATCGGATCAGGGTGCTTTTAAAACCTGTTTCAGCGCAGTTCTTCACTTTGCTGGCCACATAAGTTTCACTGGCTCCGTTGGTGCCCACTAATACTGCTGCCAGATGGGGAGTTTTTTTGCCTTCAGCATGGTGAAGCGCGAGTTTTTGGATGAGATCGTCCTTTACAGCCTGTGAAACGATCTTGCCGTCTAAGATTTGCATGGCACAAAAATAAAGAACAATTCACAGAATAATTTTTTTATGCACATCGGTTTTTGGGCTCAGTTTTAAAATTTATTTTGGCAGCAATCCTTAACCCAAATCTACCCTACAATGAAAACAAAAACAGCATTGCTGCTTTGCTGTGCGTGCTATGCATGGCAGGCAGGTTCCCAATCCCTTCGTGACCCAATGGCATCAGCCTATATTCAGATGGGTGCATATAGTTCGGTTGGCCAATCTCCTTTTTCTTTTACCGGCAACACGGCTGCGCTGGCCCGTGTAAAGCAATCGGGCTTCGGCATCTATGGCGAGCGCCGATTCATGCTGGCACCCATCGGTATGTACCAGCTTTGCGCGGTGCTTCCTTCCTCGCTCGGAAAATTCGGCATCGCCGTCAATTATGCGGGGTTTAAAAATTTCAGTGAAAACAGTTTTGGACTGGCTTATGGAAAAAGCCTTGGCAAGCGGCTCGACCTCGGTATCCGGTTCAATTATTATGGCTACCATATTCCGGCCTATCCCGGTGGTGCTGCGGTGAATGTTGATATTGGCGCCATGGTACATATTACCCGCAACTGCCAGTTTGGTATCCAGGTAAATAATCCCATGCCGGTTTCGCTGGGAAAAGCACGGCAGGAAAAGCTGCCCAGCACCTACCGTTTTGGTATGGGCTATGATTCCGGCGAACGATTTTATACCGGTGCCGAGATCGTGAAAGAAACCGATAAGCCGGTGAATATTCGCGCCTCTGCCAATTACCGGTTTGCCCGCATATTATTTGCGGCGCTGGGCATCAGTTCGGATAATGGGTCGTTGTTTGGCGGGGCCGGACTGGCATGGAATAATATGCGGTTAGACCTATCCGTTAGTTATCACCCTCAATTGGGGTTCACCCCCGGAATTTTATTGATCATGCAACAAAAACCCAAACAGCCATGAAAAAAATAATCCTTTCCTTATTGCTTAGTCTAACCATCATTTCAAGCCGTGCACAAGTGACTGATCCGCTTTCCGGAAATACCGAACAGCGGCTCGAAATTCTCACCGAAAAAAATGCCGGCACAGAAACCGAAGACGATGGCTGGTTGCAACAAATGCAGCATTTTTTAAAACATCCGCTGAACCTGAATACTACTGATATGGCCGGACTGGAATCTTTACAAATCCTTAATCAGCTTCAAATTCAGGCGTTTATGGACTATCGGAAATTGTTCGGGAAATTCATCAATTTCTACGAACTGCAGGCCATACCGGGCTGGTCGGAAAACTTGCTCGATAAAATTCGTCCATTCATTACAGTTAGTACTGAAGAAAAAGGTTTTTCATCCATAAAAAAACAATTTTTATCCGGTGATGATATATTGCTGTTGAGGGCCTCCTGGGTGCCTGAAAAATCAAAAGGCTATTTGAAACCTGACAGTAACCAAACCAATTTTTATCCGGGTAGCCGGCAACAAATATTTGTTCGGTACTCGCACCGTTACCGCAATAACTTACAGTATGGCATACTCGCAGAAAAAGACCCGGGAGAACAATGGTTCAAGGGCGGGCAACGCCGGGGCTTTGATTTTTATTCGGCTCATATCTTTATCAAAAATCTTGGTATCATCCGCAGTCTCGCCCTCGGCGATTTTACGGTGAATATGGGGCAGGGACTGATCCAATGGCAGTCGCTCGGATTCCAGAAAACTTCCGATGCCCTACAGATCAAAAGAAATTCGCCCGTTTTTCTGCCCTATCATTCCTCAGGAGAAAGCAATTTTCACCGGGGACTGGGCATTAGCCTGGGTATTCGGCAATGGCAAACAGGGTTTTTCCTCTCGTATAAAAAGATCGACGCCAACCTGGTGCCCGATTCACTGGGCATTTCGGATTATGTCAGTTCTTTCCAAACCTCTGGTTTGCACCGCACGGCTGCTGAGCTTTCCGATCGGGGTATTCAGCGCCAGTTTGCTGTGGGGGCCTTTGTTTCCCGCAGTTTTGGAAAATGGCATATCGGATTCAATGGCATCCGTTTTCAATTCAAATTACCGATCCAAAAAACGCCTGATCCTTACAACAAATACGCACTCTCTGGCAATACGCTACAGAATTTTAGCATGGATTACAGTTACACGCATAAAAATTTTCATGTATTCGGGGAGGCGGCAATATCAACCCCTTTGCATAAAGCACTCTTAGCAGGAATGTTGATCAGTCTTTCTGCTCGTACAGACCTGGCCTTGCTTTATCGCCATATTGATCCGCAGTACCAGTCTTGGCAGGCCTCCGCCTTTACCGAAAACAGTACTCCGATAAATGAAACCGGGTGCTATACCGGCATTCAAATTCGGCCGGCACCTGCCTGGCGCATAGACGCTTTTGCCGATATTTACCGGTTCCCTTGGTTAAAATACAGGGTTAACTCAGCATCTTCAGGGGCCGATTATTTTCTGGAGATCAACTGCAAACCCAACAAGCAGTGCGAGTTTTACAGCCGTTACAGCAGTGGCCATAAGGCACTAAATATGAACGATGCTAATGATGTATTATCTCCTGTAATACAGCAATACAAACATAACTGGAGATTGCAATTTGGCTATCAGTTCAACCCTGCCATCAGCTTTCGCAGCAGGACCGAAATAGTTTGGTTTCATCCTCAAAATCAGCCTCCGGAACAGGGCTTTATGGAAAATGCTGATGTTCTTTTTCATCCACCGTTAAAACGGTTTTCTGGGGGGCTGCGACTGCAATATTTTGAGTCGGAGGGGTATAATAGTCGGATTTATGCCTACGAAAATGATGTTTTATATAGTTTTTCTATCCCTGTTTTCGACGGAAAAGGCTTTAGATATTACATAAATTTTAATTATGACATTAACAAAAAGCTAAACGCCCAGTTTCGCTGGTCGCAAACCATTTATTCTGATAGAAGCCTTATTGGTAAAGGATTTGATGAAATAACCGGAAATCACCGATCGGCGCTAAAATGCCAGTTGATCTATAGGTTTTAACAATTTTTGAGGGCAAAAGCAGCTATTTCGGTTCGGCTGTTGTCATTAATCAGAATTTGGTGGAAGAACTATTTTTTTAACATTTTTTTGACGTTAAGAAAATATTCTTATTTTTACACATCATTAAACTCAATTAATCGCACATGAGAAGATTTTTATCACTGTTTACAATGCTTATGCTCTGTGGAGTTTTGGCATTTGCACAAAACCGGGTGGTGTCCGGTAAGGTTACTGATACTGACGGTAAACCTGTTCCTTATGCAACCGTTAAAATCAAAGGTGGATCTGTAGGTCTTCCTGCTGATGCAAATGGCGCATTTTCTATCAAAGTAAAAGATGGCGATGTACTTGAAATTTCAAGTGCCAGCTTTGAAATGCAACGTATTACTATCCGTAACACTACTGGTGCAGTTAACGTGCAATTGAAAGCAGCAGTTTCTATGGAAGGTGTTGTTGTTACCGGTTACGGTATCAAAAGACAAGCTAAAGAAATTGGTTACTCTGCAGCTAGAGTAAATACTGACGAACTGAACCAAGCTAAGGTTACCAGTATCGCTACTGGTTTGGCTGGTAAAGTATCTGGTATGGCTATCAACTTGGTTAACAACAGCGTTAAACCTGATGTTCGTATCCTGTTGCGTGGTACTCGTTCATTAACCGGAAACAACCAACCTTTGTTGGTTATTGATGGTGTGCAGATGTCAAGTTTAAGCTATCTCGCTTCACTGAATCCAAATGACGTAGATAATGTTACCGTGTTGAAAGGCGGTTCTGCTTCTGCAGTTTATGGATCAGATGGATCAAATGGTGTGATTATTGTTACTACTAAAAAAGGAACTACAAAGACTCCAGTTATTAAACTGAGCAGTACTGCTAGTTTTGAGAGCATTGCCTATATGCCCGAATTTCAAAATGAATTTGGACAGTGGGGCGGTGAACCCGCAAATGCTCCCGGTATGATCGTTTTCCCTGATCAACCCGGATTTATATATGCTCCATACGAGAACCAGAACTACGGTCCTCGTTACAACGGTCAAAAAGTGCCCATCGGTGGTCCTGTTCGTGTGTACAGGAACGATGGTAGCTTCTTTACCGCTCAGGATTCTGCAATCTATTCAGCCAAACCAAATGCTAAAAGAGCTTTCTTTGATAAGGCCTTAACCTTTACCAATGATGTTTCTTATGCAGCAGGCGACGACAAAAGCAAATTCTTCTTCTCTTTCCAGGATGTGAATACTAAGGGTGTTTTACCCGGTGATGTTAACCGCAGAGATGCCATCAGGGCAAACGGTTCTAGAGAATCTGGAATTTGGAGAGTTGATTATACAGTTGGTTATACCATTAGTAAAACCAATACTTCTCAGGGTTCTTATTTCCAGGACAGACCTTTATACTGGACTATTATTAACCAACCAGCCAATGTGGATCTGAGGAATTATCGTAATTGGAGGCAGGATCCATTTGCTAGTCCTGATGGATACTTTAATGCTTATTATGGAAACCCATGGTGGCAGATCGATGCTTCAAGATTAGATGAAAGGAATAATGACCTTATCGGATCATTTAGTATTGGTGTAAAACCAGTTGAATGGTTAGATATATCTTATAAAGTAGGTTATACTCGTAATGATTATAGCAATAAATATACTCGTGAAGGATATAATTTCGCTGATTGGGCTATTGCTGATCCTTTGGGAGCTGGTAATATTCCAAGTGGTGTAAAAGTATTGTCTCCAACAGAAAGCGATGCGATGAGTTATAGCCGCAGGCTTACTGGTGACTTCATGGCCACTTTGCACAAAACTCATAAGAACTTTGATTATAAATTCATCGTTGGTTCTCCAATGTTGGATGGTTATTCAAGGAGTATGAATATGTCAGCCACTTCATTGGTTATTCCAGGTTTATACAATATTGGAAACCGTTTGGGTGAGGCTAACGTATCGGAAGGTATTTCTCAGTTCCGCAGAGTTGGTGCTTATGTTGATTTAACAGTTGGCTTTAAAAACTACTTGTTCTTACATGGTTCTGCCAGGAACGATTGGGATTCAAGGCTTGCTGAAAAGAATCGTTCATTCTTCTATCCAGGTGCTGATATCTCCTTTGTGTTCAGCGATGCTTTCAAAGCATTACAGAATAACAAATCTTTCCTGAGCTATGGTAAGTTAAGGGGTGGTTATTCAAAAACTGGTAACGTAAACGTTGGTGTTTACCAATTGGCTAATACATTTGATGTAGGTGGTGGTTTTCCTTTTGGATCTATCCCCGGTTTTACAGTTAACGGAAGCTACAAGAATCCAAACCTGAAACCTGAGTTCATTACCGATTTAGAAGTTGGTCTTGATCTGGGCTTCCTGAAAAACAGGATCAATTTAAGTGGTACTGTTTATAAATCAAATTCAATCAACCAGACTTTAACAGCGTTGATCAGTCCTGCAACAGGATTTACCTCTTCACTGGTTAATGATGGGGAAGTTCAGAACAGGGGTTATGAAATTGACTTGAAACTGACTCCATTATTAAAGAGCCGTTCAGGTATTCGTTGGGATGTAGGTGCTAACTATTCTTATAATGAGAGTAAAGTAATTAAACTGAACGGCGGAACACAAGAAATTTCTTTGGGAAATAGTGCTTATGCAACCGTAGGTAAACCTTATCCTCAATTGAAAGTTTCTGATTGGAATCGTGATGCAGACGGACATATCATTGTAGATAAGAACACCGGTTATCCATCAAGGGCTACCGCTACTACTTATATGGGAACTTCTACTGCTCCAACAAGGGTTGGTATCAATACTTCAGTTAGCTATAAAGGATTTACTTTGAGCGCTGTTGCTGATGGTCGTTTCGGTGCTGTTATTGATAATGCGATTGGATCAAGCTTAGACTTTACTGGGGTTTCTGCCTATTCTGCACAGTCTGGTCGTCAACCATTCGTTATTCCAAACACCGTATATTTTGATGGAGCTAAATATGTTCCTAATACCAATATCAATACACAGAATGGTAACCTCGGTTTCTGGGCCAATACCTGGAACACTGCAGAAAGCAATTATGTAACTAGTGCTGATTTCTGGAAATTAAGGGAAGTTTCTTTGGGCTATTCAGTTCCTAAGAAAGTACTTACCGGATACATCAAAGCCATCAGCATGCAGGTTACTGGAAGGAATTTATTTACTAAGAAAGCAAAGGAGAATATGTGGACCGATCCTGAATTTGCAAACACAACCGGAAACTCAAGTGGTGTAACTGATATTAACCAGTTGCCTCCAACTAAGTTTGTTCAGTTCAGTTTAAACTTTACTTTTTAATAGGATAAAAACCTGATTTATTTATTTGTAAATAAGAAAAAATGAAAAAATTATCAATATTCATAATCGTTGCGGCCTTGATTGTGTCAGGATGCTCAAAGAGTTTCTATGACGTCAATACCAACCCCAACACATCAACTAGTGCCAGTGTTGAACTGGTACTGTCAACAGCGCTGAAAATAACTGGCGCTCGCCAAATCAATAATATGACCTTTGCTAGTCAATGGTGTGGTTATTGGGCTCCAAGTGGTTCTTATGCCATTAGTTCTTCCGATCTGTCTAGCTATCGTGAAACCACAGATTTTGCTGATGGTTACGGTTTATGGACCAATGCTTATGATAATCTGGAAGATTATGATTATATCGAGAAAACGGCTACTAAAAATAATCAGTATTTTTATATTGCCGCAGCAAAAACAATGAAGGCTTATCAGTTCCAGCAATTGGTTGATAATTTCAACAACGTGCCATACACTGAAGCTTTAGCTGGTGTTAGTAATATCACTCCTAAATACGACAAGGGACAAGCTATTTATGAAGCACTTTCTACTGATCTGGGTGCAGCTGTTACTTTGTTCCAGCGTGCTGATGCGATTGGTTCTTCAACACAGGATATATTGTTTGCGGGCGACCGTACCAAATGGGCAAAATTTGCCAACACCCTGCGCTTGAGGATTCTGATGCGTCAATCTCAAATGAGCGGAAGGGCTGCTTATATTCAAACAGAGATCAATAAGATCGTTGCTAATACTAGCGGTTTCTTAACTACTGATGCTGCTGTTAATCCAGGATATTCTAATTCAACCGGTAAGCAAAATCCATTCTATGGATCAGCTTATAGTGTTGCCGGTATCTTTACACAGGATTTCTGGAGGGCTAATGCTTATACAGTTGCTTTCTGTAATGGCAATGGTGATCCACGTTTGGGTCGTTTATATGCTCCAATTTCTGGTGGTTCTTATGTAGGTTGTGTACCGGGTGCTTCTGGAAATCCAGTGGGTAGCTTGTCTTCAACTTGGGGACCTGGTGTACTGGTTTCAGTATCTCAGCCAGCCGTTATCATGGGTGCAGCTGAATCCTATCTCTTACAAGCAGAAGCTGCTTTAAGAGGTTGGTTACCTTCTGTTAATGCTAACACAGCATTCAACAGTGGTGTTACTGCTAACTTTGCATTCCTTGGTTTGAGTGCTGGTGCTGCTACTACTTATACTAGTCAAAACAATACACAAACTAACTATGCTGTTTGTGCTACTGATGCTCAAAGGCTGGCTTGTATCATCCGTCAAAAATGGATGGCATTCCACGATGTTACGCCGTTTGAAGCATGGTGCGATTACAGAAGAACTGGTTATCCTGCCGATATGCTGTTGTCAGTAAATCCGGGAAGAGATGCTAATAATATACCTGTTCGTATGTTGTATCCAACAATTGAGTATACTACCAATGCAGCTAATGCAACTGCAGAAGGTACAATCGATCATCATACTACAAAAGTATTCTGGAACCAATAAGCAAAGTATAACCATTACTTTATAAATAAATAAAATAATATGAAACAAAATTTAATTTTTAAAAACCTGATTGCAATCGTACTGGCAGGCAGCACTATGTTCCTTGCATCATGTGTGAAAAATAGGAATTCGGGTGCAACTGATTTCAGTCAGTTGAGCCCAATCGTTCAAATCACTGAAGGTGGTATGGCTAAATACTCTTCTCAGTCTTTGCTGTTCCCTGCTTCAGATCTTTCTGATACTGCCTATTTTACATTGAACTATGCAGCTACTAATGTGGCTCCATCAGATATTACTGTAACAATAGGTTATGATGCTGCTGCCCTGGCTGCTTACAATGCTGCTAACCCAACTGCTATCAATGCAAAATTCCCTGATAGTATCTACAGGTTCACACAAACATCAGTAGTAATCAAAGCCGGACAGAATTATTCTGCTCCAGTTAAACTGACTGTTTTCCCTTACAAAGTGGATCCTTCTAAGAACTATATGTTCCCCATCTCTATTACAGATGCTGGTGGTAACAAGATCAGCGGAAACTTTGGTACTATCTACTATCATTTCATTGGTAACCCATTGGCCGGAACTTACAATAACGTAGGTACTCGTTACAACTATAGCGGTGTTATTGGATACACTGGTGGTGCTATTCCTCCAGCTACTGCCGGAACTGCAGTTTGCGGTACTCCAAAAGTATTGGCTCCATTGAGTTCTACAGTAACAACTGTTTATTATGCTAACCTCGGTGCGGGTACAGACAGGGATTATTATTTCTCTTATGATCCAGCTGTTAGCTTAACCAATGTAGGTGTTGATTTTACACAAAGCTTTAAAGATGGTATTTCTAATATCGGGATCTTTATTCATACTTACGATCCAGTATTGAAGAAATTACATATCCTTTCTACTTACAATAACCTGCCTGGTGCAGCTGGTTCTGATCGTATTGTTGAAGAAACAATGACTCACCAGTAATACCAAACGGTTTTACATATTAGAACGGGCGCCTCTTTAGAGTGCGCCCGTTTTATTTTTCTCAAAATCAGCAATTGGAATTTTCTTTCAGTACAATTAAAACATTGGATTAATTATCTTTGCTTCCTAAATTTACATGTATGGCCAACAATCTTGAACAACCCAACCAGATCAATATAGAGATATCAGAAGAAGTATCAGAAGGCAATTATGCCAACCTGGCCATCATTACCCATAGTCATGCCGAATTTGTGATCGACTTCGTTAATGTAATGCCCGGCACACCCAAGAGCAAGGTAAAAAGCCGCATCATCCTTACCCCATTTCATGCCAAACGCTTTATGAAGGCCATGGTCGATAACGTAAAAAAATTCGAAGCCGCCAATGGTACCATACAGGATATGGAAGCCGTGGAGATACCGTTTAATTTTGGTGGGCCGACAGCGCAGGCTTAGGGCTTGTTGGAGGTTGGAGGTTGGAGGTTGGAGGTTGGAGGTTGGATGTTGGAGGTTGGAGGTTGGAGGTTGGAGGTTGGAGGTTGGAGGTTGGAGGTTGGTTAAATTTGAGGGTTTCTAAGATAGTTATTTTTTGACTGGCTTTATTAGGTAATTCGTTTTAGTGAGATAGCTGATGAATGCAAATATTTTTTTTCCAAGCATGTCAGAGTAAGCAATTCTTTCTTGTAAAATAAGGTCATTGATATAATTTTTATCAAACGCACGGTAAAGCTGTGACCTCACTTCAGCGTTTGATCCTTTGGCGATGATAAGAAATTGCTTGAATTCATTTTTTGAGAACCTGTCAAATCCCTCTGCAATATTATCCATTACAGAACCTGAAGAGCGATTTAATTGATTGATCAATTCAAAATCATTTTTGAATTTACTGAGCAGGTACGAAATTTCCTTAGCCTGTATTCTTGCTTGCTGCCAAATTTCCAGATCTTCAAACCTTGTTATAGTTGCCATAATTATTCATTTAATAGAATTCTACTTTAAATTTAATACTCCCAACCTCCAACCTCCAACCTCCAACTATTTCTCGTCCTCAAAACTATAATACCCCTCCTCACTCACTATAATATGATCGAGAAGTTGAATATCGAAGAGCTGTGCTGCCGACCTGATCTTTTGGGTGATGGCATGGTCTGCCTGGCTGGGCTGTAGGTTGCCCGAAGGATGGTTATGGCAAAGAATGATGGAGGTGGCGTGCTGTTCCAGGGCTTTTTGCATGATGATGCGGATATCGGCAACGGTGCCGGTGATGCCACCGCGACTGATGATCTCAAAATGATTGACCTTATTGGCGCGGTTCAGGAATACTACAGCAAATACCTCGTAGGGGTGATCGGTAAGGCGCGATCGGAGAAAGGTAGCTATATCGGCTGCGCAATGTATGGCAACTTTTTTGGGAGGTAAAATGTTTTGCCTTCTCCTGCCTAATTCAAGCGCAGCGGCGATGGTAATGGCTTTGGCCTTGCCTATTCCGTTGATCTTTTGCAGTACAGGCAAGCTAAGCTTTCCTAGTTCGTGCAGATTTGATTTGCCGGCTTGTAATACATCTTTGGCGATATCTACGGCAGATTTGCTTCGGGTACCGGTTTGAATTAAGATGGCCAACAGCTCAGAATCACTGAGGGAAGAGGCGCCCATGCTGAGTAATTTCTCCCGGGGGCGATCGTCGGGCGCCCATGATTTGATGGATGTGGATGGCTTGTTGACATTTTTCATCCTTTCAAATTTAAATCATGTGAACTAAATGATACTTTCGTGTAATCATATTAGTCACTTAATTTTCAATACATCTATCATGGAACTGAATGCAAAAATATTTTCGGGAACAGGATCACAGTACCTGGCCGAAAAGATCGCAAAAAAATTCGGCGGACCGCTGGGAAAGATCAATATCCAACGTTTTAGTGATGGAGAAATCTATGTTGAATTTTTGGAGAGCATTCGTGGACGCTTTGTATTCTTGATCCAGAGTACTTATGCGCCTGCTGATAACCTGATGGAATTATTACTGATGATCGATGCAGCAAAAAGGGCCTCGGCTTATAAGGTGATCGCCGTGATCCCTTATTATGGATTTGCCAGGCAAGACAGAAAGGATCGTCCTCGGGTAGCCATTGGGTCGAAGTTGGTGGCCAATATGCTTACTGCTGCGGGTGCCGACAGGGTGATCACCATGGACCTGCATGCCGCACAGATACAGGGCTTCTTTGATATACCCGTGGATCATCTGGATTCATCGGCGGTATTCATTCCTTATATTGAAAACCTGAAACTGGAAAACCTCACCTTCGCTGCTCCGGATGTGGGCAGCGCCAACAGGATCCGCGAAATTGCCACTTATTTTGAGTGCGAGATGGTGATCTGCGATAAGCATCGGAAACGGGCCAATGAAATTGCCAGCATGGTGGTGATCGGCGACGTAAATAACCGCGATGTGGTGCTGATCGATGATATCTGTGATACCGGAGGCACCCTCATTAAAAGTGCCGCCCTGATGAAGGAAAATGGTGCCAGAAGCGTTCGTGCACTATGTACCCATCCTGTATTAAGCGGCAATGCCTATAACAATATTGAAAATTCAGTGCTGGAAGAAATGGTGGTTTGTGATACCATTCCACTGAAGGGGGAATGCAGCAAAATTAAAGTAGTTTCTACCGACGAATTATTTGCAGTTACCATACGTAATGCCTTTGAAAATAAGAGCATTAACAGCCTTTTCATGAGAAGTAGGATGGCGAATAAAAAGTAAACGGAATTCCGCTTACAAACGGGTAATTGCTTCATTGAAAAATGCAGCAAATTCCCTACCTTTGCGCCTCATTAAAAAAATCAAATTATCATGAAATCAATTACAATCGAAGGACAACTGAGGACCGAAAGCGGAAAAAAAGCCACCCGCCTACTTCGCTCTCAGCAACTGGTGCCAGGTGTAATTTATGGTGGTGCAAAAGAGATCAATTTCTCCGCTCCTGCAACTGCTTTTAAAGACATCGTGTATACACCCGACTTTATGCTGGCAGATGTGAAGATCGACGGAAATTCTTACCGTTGTATTTTAAAAGACATCCAGTTCAACAAGGTATCCGACCTGCTTACCCATGTTGATTTTCTGGAACTGGTAGACGACAAAAAAGTGATCGCCACTTTGCCGCTTAAATTTGTTGGTGCAGCTGCAGGTGTGAAAGCCGGTGGTAAACTAGTAACCAAGATGAAATCATTGAAGGTGAAAACTTTTCCTAAGTACCTGAAAGGTTTTATTGAGGTAGACATCAACAACCTGGAGCTGAATGGCAATATCAGGGTAGAAGATGTGAAGCTGGAAAATATGGAAGTGTTGAATTCACCCCGTATTCCCATTGCATCTGTAACCATGACCCGTCAGTTGAAACAGGATGAAGCTACTGCTCCGAAAGCTGCTGCTGCTCCGGCTGCTGCTGCCGCTGCTGCTCCTGCCGCTAAAAAATAAGGTAAAAATCATTGTATATAAATGCCCTCCCCACCCGGAGGGCATTTTTTAGTATTCGGTTTTATACCATCAAACTTTAATTACCTTTGCCAACTTAAACAACTACACATGGGAATGGATAGAAATACGGTCATCGGGTTTGTACTGATCGGAGCCTTATTGATCGCGATGTTTGTGATCAATAGTCGCAGCAACCAGGCCTATCTGGCTGAGACCAAAAGACATGATGATTCAATTGCCGCCCTCAAGCCAAAGAAAGATACTTCCGCCATCGCCCTCGACATGGCGAAAGCAGATTCGATCAGCAAAGCTAGAGCGCTTCAACCAGCCTCCGTTTTCATTACTGATACCAGCAACCGCGAAGAACTGACCGTTCTGGAAAATGAAGTTTTCAAGATCACGTTCACCAATAAAGGTGCCCAACCAAAGGAAGTGGAACTGAAACAATTCAAAACCTTCGACGGCAAGCCCATCTTATTGCAAACCGGAAACTTCAATAAAATTTCATACAAGATCAATGCAGCTGATAAATCGGTAGAAACTGCCGATCTCAATTTCGTTCTGGGCGAGAAAAAAATAAACGCCGATAAATCACAATCGGTTTCGTTTATCCTGAAAGACAGCAGCGGACATGAACTCATTCACCAGTATACCATCCGTCCGGATGATTATATGCTCGATTTTACCATCTCCATGAATGGTGCCGATAAACTGGTAAACCAAAACAGCATCAACTTGCTCTGGCAAACAGAATCACGTCAGGTGGAGAAAACCATTGCTTATGAAAAGCAGCAATCGCATGTTTGTTACTATAGCAATGAAAAATATGATTTTCTGCAATTAGGTAAAGGAGGCAATGAAAAATTTGAAAAGCCCGTTGAATGGTTGGCCATGAACCCTCAGTTTTTTATCACGGCGCTGGCTGCAAAAAATAAATTTCAATCGGCAGTGCTCGACTGGGTTTCGCCCGATGATTCTTTGAAGATCATTTCTCAGGCCAGTGCTACCTGCCGCATTAGTTTGCCGGCCGGTGCTATTGCCAATGTGCCCCTGCAATTGTACTATGGTCCTAATGATTATACGATCCTCAATAAGTACCACAATAATATGGACCAGATCGTAACCTATGGTAGCGGTCCGTTCTCCTTTGTAAAATACATTAACCGTCATCTGTTATTACCCGTATGGGATTTTATTCGCGGACATGTGGCCAGCTATGGTTTGGTGATCTTTCTGCTCACCCTGCTCATCAGGTTGATCACCTCACCCATCCTGTACAAAAGCTATGTAAGCGGTGCTAAGATGAAGGCCCTTAAGCCTGAGATTGATAAACTGAAAGAAAAGCATGGAGAAGATAAGCAGGCCTTCAGCATGGACCAGATGAAACTCTGGAAATCGGCAGGGGTGAGTCCACTGGGCGGTTGTTTACCGGCCTTGTTGCAGATCCCCATCTTTATGTCGCTGTATTATTTCTTCCAGGCCAATATTGCCTTGCGCGGACAAAGCTTTTTATGGGCCAAGGATCTGGCTGCTTACGATTCAATTTATCAGCTGCCATTTTATATTCCCTTGTATGGCGATCATATCAGTTTGTTTACCCTTACTGCAGTGGTTACCAGTTTGCTCATCTCTATCTACAGCATGAGCAGCATGCAAGACAATAGCAATCCGGTAATGAAGTATATGCCCTATATTTTCCCCATCATGTTATTGGGTGTATTCAACCGTTTGCCTGCGGCACTTACCTGGTACTATACCGTTTCCAATACCATCACGTTGATCCTGCAGATCGTGATACAGAAATACATCATCGACCATGATAAGATACTGGCACAGATCTCGGAGAACAGAAAAAAACCGGTGAAGCAAAGCAAATTGCAAGAGCGGATCCAGGCCATGCAGGATAGCAATAAAAAACTGCAGGAAATGAAGGATAAATCGAAGAAACGTTAAATAAATAGTTAAATTAAGTAAGCCTGCCCCTTGAATTCAAGTAGCAGGCTTTTTTTGTGATTTCTACGGAATCTTTGGCACAGGATTTTATTACCTTTAATAAAATAATGGAACGATGAAAAAGTTATGGTTTATTGGATTGGTTTTGTTGGTGAATAATTTTACCGTTTCTGCTCAAAGAATGATGTCGGAAGGCACCCTTGCTTATAATTTGCAGATCATGATCAGTGGTGGGGTAGCGCAACCCAATGATGCTCCGATTGATGCCAATGCCACGCTTTACCTGAAAGGCACTAGCCGGCGTACCGATCTGCTGAGTCCCCTGGGAAATGAAACTACTATCTATGATGGGAAAGCAGGGAATGGGGTTATTTTAAAATCATTCAGCGGTCAAAAATTAATGATCACATTGAATAAGGACGACTGGATGGATTTTCATAAAACATATGCCGGGATTCAGTTTGAAGCATTGAACGAAACGAAGGATGTGATGGGATATCCCTGTAAAAAAGCGATTTCTAAATTGGCTGATGGCGGTAGCTTGGTGGTGTATTATACACCCGATATTCAGATGGTGAATAAAGATTACAATCCCACTTTTGTGAACCTGAATGGTGTTCCAATGGAATACGAATTGGCTACCGGAAAAATGAAAGTGAAATACACCATTACAAAAATAAATTTCGATCCTGTACCGGCAGCGAAATTTGAATTTCCAAGATCGGGTTACCGGGTCATGACCTATGCCGAGAACAAGGCGATGAAAAAAACAAATTGATAAAATTTACTTCATGCATACCCATAAAAAAACCTTTCCAGTAGAAAGGTTTTTTTTATAATGCGTTTTGTAAAATTAATGCGGACGAATGATGATTTTCATTCCAGTATATCCCTGCCTGATCTCTGGTACAGAAATCACATGTTTGTAAGGGATGATGTAAACAGTATTTCCTTTTTGGTAAGTAACCAAGCTGTTGCTGAAAATTGAATTGTCATTTGTTTTTTGCTTAACCAGCAAACTACCCGTGTACCTTAAACCCGATTTCAGATTCACTGAAATAGAATTTTTTAAGGTGGAAGGCATGGCAATATTCAAACTAACTTTTGCCTTGCTTTTTTTCCCAATGCCAGTATCCGCCAGACTGCTGAAAGCGATGCCCGAGCATATACCCAGTACCAGCAATATTTTGGTTATTTTCATCATTAGGTGTTAATTTTCTATACAAATATACCGAATTATTTCCGGAATCGGAGAACCGCTCATCCATTCTTTTCCCATTTATTTAACGTTTAAACATAAAATTTGTTACCTAAACTTGCATTTTTCTTTAAAAGGGCTTAATTTACAATAACCTATAGCGAATGAGCAAATTTCCCTACCGACAGGACCGAGAAGAATTGCGAGCGTTATTGCAACAGTTTGATAACCTCCGAGCGGGCAGATCCCATTCTTTCATTGATGAGGATTCCTTCGAACGTATTATTGATTATTACGATGAGAAAGAGCAGTTGCCCCAGGCCCTGGTAGCGGCTGATTATGCTGTAGAACAATACCCTTATTCTTCAAGTCTGCTGCTTAAGAAAGCAGATGTGCTGATCGCCCTACGCCGGTATCAGGAAGCCCTCGATATATTGGATAAAGCCAACCTGCTCGACAGCAAGGATACCAACCTGTACATCCTGAAAACAGACGCCTACCTCGCGCTGGATATGCAACAAAAAGCAGCCGCAGTGCTCGAATCGGCCCTTGATGATTTTGAAGGGGAGGAGAAGATCGACCTGCTTTTTGAACTGGCCGATGTGTACGATGATTATGAGAATTTTGAAAAAGTGTTTGATTGCCTGAAAATGATCTTGCAACAGGAGCCCAGCAATGAAGAGGCCCTGTATAAGATCTGCTTCTGGACCGATTTTACCGGTCGCAATGAAGAAGGGATAAAATTACACCAGCATATCATTGAAGATTTTCCTTTTAATGAACTGGCCTGGTTCAATCTGGGAGCAGCTTATCAGGGCATCAAGCTCTACGAAAAAGCCATCGATGCCTATCAGTATGCAGTAGCGATCGACGAAAAATTCGATTATGCCTGGCGTAATATGGGAGATGCGTTTATCCGTTTACGTAAGTATCGTGAGGCCATTGAAGTACTCGAGAAAGTGCTGGAACTTACCCGCCCCGAAGACGTGGTCTATGAGGCCATTGGCCATTGTTATGATAAGGCAGGCAATTTTGCCCAGGCGCGCTTCCATTACCGCAAAGCCAGTCACCTCAACAACGACGACAGTCAGCTCCATTACAAGATCGCCTGTACCTACATGAATGAAGGGATCTGGGACAGCGCCATAAAAAGTCTGGAACAGGCCATGCGCATACATCGCCTGCAGCCTGAGTATAACCTGGCCATGGGACAATGTTTTATGGAACTGGATAAACTCGACGACGCCATCACCTATTTTGGCAATGTGGTTCGGGTGCGGCCTAAAAAACTGAGCGGTTGGATCGAATTACTTAAATGCCTGTACAAGGCAGAAATGTATGAAGAAGCTTTAGAATATTCTGGTTTTGCTTTTGAACAAACCGACAATAAGCCCATCTTTCTTTTTTATAAAAGTGCCGTATTGTATGCCATGGGCAAATCAAAAGAAGCGCTGATCCAATTGGAAGCAGGCATGGCACGCAACCCAAAACTGATCAAGAAATTCATAGAATTGAATCCTTCAATTTTACAGCACCAGCAGGTGGTAGATATCATCGCCCGGTTCAAAAAACGCAGGTCGTTCTAGTGGGCAATGAATATTAATTTTTCGTTATCAATTTATTGGAGTTCTGTGGTTATCTTTGCCCACTTAAATAAATGTCTATGAATTTCAATCTTTCCCAAATACCCGAACGAGCAGCGAAACCTCGCAAACATGGCATCACCATGGTGATGGATAAGGGACTTAGCACAGAAGAAGCCAAGAATTTCATGAGTGTAGCCCATCCGCATGTGGATGTGGTAAAGCTTGGTTTTGGAACCGCATTTGTTACACCTACTTTGAAGGAAAAGCTGGAAGTGTATCGCAGTTATGATATGCCCGTGTATTTTGGAGGTACTTTATTTGAGGCATTTCTGATCAGGAACCAGTTCGACAATTATATAGAGATATGTAAGGAGTTTGGCGTACAGTATATGGAAGTGAGCGATGGTTCCATCACCATCCCACACGCAGAAAAATGTGGTTATATAGAAAAATTGACCAAGCATGGTACGGTATTGAGTGAGGTTGGAAGCAAGGATGCTGCCCATATCATTCCGCCATACAAATGGATCGAATTGATGAAAGCTGAACTGGAAGCGGGTTCTACTTATGTGATCGCCGAAGCCAGAGAAGCCGGTAATGTGGGTATCTATCGTGGAACCGGAGAGGTTAGGGAAGGACTGGTACAAGAGATCCTGACGCAGATACCTGCCGAAAAGATCATCTGGGAAGCACCCCAAAAAGCACAACAACTTTATTTCCTGGAACTGATCGGTTGCAATGTGAACCTGGGAAATATTGCTCCCAATGAAGTGATACCCCTGGAAGCCATGCGCATTGGATTGCGTGGTGATACTTTCTTTTTATACCTCGATAAAAAAGAAGCCTAATGAATAAAGTTTATGGAATCATTGGATATCCATTAACACATTCGTTCTCACAAAAATATTTTTCAGAAAAATTTCTGCAGGAAGGCCTCAGCGATTGTCGCTATGAGGTTTTTCCGTTAACCGATATCAATGCCTTCCCGGCATTGATCATTAGCCAGCCCGAACTATTGGGCCTCAGTGTTACTATTCCGCATAAACAAACCGTGATCGCCTTGCTGGATCATACAGATGGGATCCCTAGCGGATTGCATGCCTGCAACTGCATCAAATTAATGGATGGGAAAACTTATGGTTTTAATACTGATATCATCGGTTTCGAAGGTTCATTGGTCCCATTATTACACAGCGGTCACCGAAATGCGCTGGTGCTGGGAAACGGGGGTGCCGCAGAAGCCGTAAGATTTGTATTGGATAAATTGGGCATCACGCATACTACCGTTAGTCGTAGTGCAACTGCAGAAACCGGGTTAACTTATGCGGCGCTTGACAAGGCCCTGATTGAAAAAAATACGCTCATCATCAATACCACTCCGCTGGGCACTTTTCCAAATGTGGAGGCATGTGCAGCAATACCCTACGAGTTTCTGGGCAAGCAACATTTGTTGTACGATCTGGTATATAATCCTGCTCAAACCTTATTTCTTGAAAAGGGCGCCGCACAAGGCGCACAAACTAAAAATGGTTATGAGATGTTGCTCATCCAGGCGGAAGAAAGCTGGCGCATATGGAATGATCGTTAAGCGGCGATGATCGATTTAAGGGCTTCGGGTATAGTAACTACTTTCTTTGCTGTATAATCATATCCAACGATGCAGGTTCTGGCATTGGCCAATAATACTGGTTGACCATTTCTGATAGTACTCATTTTGTAATAGAGTTCAAAGCTTACCCTGGTTTGATCGCCTGCACCAATTTCAAATAAAATGGTATCTCCATACACCGCTTCCAGTTTATATTCAATGACCAGTTCACTCATGATGAGTCCGATGCCTGCGGCCTGTAATTCGGAGTAGCCATGCATACCCAGCCATTGCATTCTTGCCTCATGGATCAGCGATACAAATGAATCGTTGCCCACATGATTGCCGTAGTTGATATCGGTGATGCGCACAGGGATGCTGAGTTGTGCAAAATAAGTCTTCGGCATTTCAAGATTAATTCTTGCCATATTTTTCGTTTAAAAAATCAATGAGTTGTTGCATGGCTTTTTTTCGGTGACTGAACCTGTTCTTTTCTTCCAGCGACATTTCTGCAAAACTAACCTGGCTTCCATCGGGGATAAAAACAGGATCATAACCAAAGCCCTTTGTGCCTGATTTTTCATGAGCGATCTGTCCGGTACAGATGCCTTCAAATAAATATTCCTGATCATCAAGGATCATTGAGATCACGGTTCTGAACCGGGCCTTTCGGTTGTTGATATTTTTCAACTTGAACAAAAGCTTTTCTGTATTGTCGGCGAATTCGTTTTCGCCTGCTGCATACCGTGCAGATTTTACGCCGGGCTCACCTTGCAGGGCATCTACTTCCAGTCCGGTGTCTTCACTGAAACAATTCTTTCCCGTTAGTTGATGTATGGTTCTTGATTTCTCTGAAGCATTGGCCTGCAGGGTATCATGGGGTTCTTCAATGTCGATAAGAATACCGGCTTCTTCCAGTGAAAGGATCTGGAAACTGTTTTGCAGCACCGATCTTACTTCATCTACTTTATGCCGGTTATTGGTAGCGAATATGAGTTTGTTCATGTGGGTGAAATTATCAGATGCCAAAAAGCTGTTTTAGACAGTTCCAGAGTTTTAGCTTTTCAGCCTTGTCTTGTTCCAAAGTATTCAATGCGGGAGCCGACAAATAGGTTTGATTGTTGAACCCTTGTATTTGATAACGCGGGAACTGTAAGGGTAATAATAGTTCGGAAGGTTCAACATCGAACATCAATATTTTTTCTGATTGTAATTGAGTATGTATAAGATCATGGGTAATGCCATTGTTCTTCGACAGATTGACAAGGGCTATATCATCCATGGATAATTTGCAGGCGCTTAAAATTCCCAGCAGGAATTTAAGTGATGCATCAGATAAATAAATAGCCTCCTCATCGTGCACCAGCAGGGTGATCATTTTTTTATTATTGCCCAAAAAGGGGATCGTGTTCGCGTTAGCGATAGGGTCTGATGCTTGGATTTTTTTCTCCTGAATCAATGCATGCTTATACAGATTCTGCCAAAGGATTGGGGTAAGTTGAATATTGTCTAAACTCATACATGCACCGTTTATAGTCTTGTTTTTTTCGTTTCTTTGCTGTAAAATTAACGATTATGATTGCCACTCCCGAGATAAATATCATCCGATCCACCCAAACCAAACTGAATGAAATTGACCTCACGAATATTCCTTTCGGGAAATATTTTTCGGATCATATGCTGGAAGTGGATTACGCGGACGGGGAGTGGAAGCAGCCGGTGATCAAACCTTATCAGCATTTGTCGCTGGCCCCTTCTTTGGCCGCCCTGCATTATGGGCAAGCAATATTTGAAGGGATCAAGGCCTATAAGAATGCGGCAGGTGAGGCCTTTATGTTCAGGCCGCTGGATAATTTCAAAAGATTTAATGTGTCGGCAGAGCGCATGCAGATGCCACAGGTTCCGGAAGCCATTTTTATGGAAGGGATGCGCATGCTGGTGGAGCTTGATAAAGCATGGATCCCGGAGCAGGAAGACCATGCCCTATACATCCGGCCCTTTATGTTCAGCAGTGATGAAATGATCGGCGTGCGGCCAAGTGAGCAATATAAGTTCATGATCTTGTTAAGTCCTACCGGTCCATATTACAGCGCCCCCATGCGCATTTATGTGGAAGAAAAATATGTGCGTGCAGTACCCGGAGGCGTGGGGTATGCTAAGGCAGCCGGCAATTACGGCGCGGCCATGTATGCTACTGCGGAGGCTAAAAAGATCGGGTACGACCAGGTATTATGGACGGATGCCTTTGAGCATAAATATGTACAGGAATGCGGTACCATGAATGTTTTTTTTATTATTGGAAACCATGCCATAACGCCGGAACTGGATGCCGGCACTATCTTAGCGGGGGTTACCCGCCAAAGCACCATCACCTTATTGCAGGAAATGGGTTTTATCGTGGAGGAGCGCCCATTGAGTATTGATGATATCATCAGCGCTCATAAGGCAGGCTTGTTATACGAGGTATTTGGAACCGGTACTGCGGCTACCATTTCCCTGATCCGGGAATTGCGGTACAAGGATTATGTGATGGATTTTGACGTAGATAAATGGCAGGTGGCCCCGGCAATTAAGACCCGGCTGAATGCCATCCGGTATGGACAAGTGGCTGACCCTCATGGCTGGATGTACCGAGTATAATGGGTACAAAAAGATCAGAATATGGCCAAACTGCAAGTTTCTGCCCCCGGCGGGTCGCTCCGGCATTGAGTTAGGGGCTATTTTTGGGGAATGTGTATAAAAATTCATTTTTTTCGGTATTAATTTTCCATTTTCAAATCATAATTCCTACCTTTGCCGTCCGAAAAATAAAAGGACCATAATGCCTACCATACAACAATTAGTAAGAAAAGGAAGAGAAATCATTAAAGCGAAAAGCAAATCCAGGGCACTGGATAGCTGTCCACAACGCCGTGGTGTTTGTACCAGGGTGTATACCACCACGCCAAAGAAACCGAATTCGGCTTTGCGTAAAGTGGCTAAGGTGCGCTTGACCAATAAAATTGAGGTAATTGCCTATATTCCCGGTGAAGGCCACAATTTACAGGAGCACTCCATTGTACTGATCCGTGGTGGTAGGGTAAAAGACCTTCCGGGGGTACGTTATCATATCGTAAGGGGTAGTTTGGATACAGCTGGTGTAAAAGACCGCAAACAAAGCCGCAGTAAATACGGTACCAAAAAAGAAAAAGCAAAGAAATAATTTAATAAATGGCCCGGCCTATTTCGCCAGCCAAAATAAATAACAATGAGGAAGACACAACCGAAGAAAATCCCTTTAGCGCCGGATCCAAAGTTCAACGACAAGTTGGTTACCCGTTTTGTAAACAACCTGATGTGGGCCGGTAAGAAAAGTGGAGCTTATATTATTTTTTATGATGCCCTTGATAAGGTATCCAAACAAACCGGCGAGAACGGTTATGAGATTTGGAAAAAGGCACTTGCCAATATCACTCCGGGTGTGGAAGTTCGCAGCCGCAGGATCGGTGGTGCAACATTTCAGATCCCTGCTGAGGTACGTGCCGACAGGAAGATCTCTTTGAGCATCAAATGGATGGTAAAGTATAGCCGCGACAGGAATGGTCGTAGTATGGCTGATAAACTGGCTAACGAGATCGTTGCTGCCAGCAAAGGTGAAGGAGCTGCTTTCAAAAAGAAAGAAGATACCCACCGTATGGCAGAAGCCAACAAGGCATTTGCACATTTCAGGATCTAATTATACCGATAAAATATAATAGAAACCGTTGGATTAACTCTCAACGGTTTTTTTATTTCCTGGCTTTGCAATTCCAAAAAATCGGCTTACCTTCGCGGCGCTAAAAGGAAGGCGGTAATGAGGATGGAACCGTACTCATTTAGCATACTATGAGAGTAGCAATATCATATCAGCCAGTTCCCAGTACTTACGGGAAATAAATGCAGCGATCACACTGCATCCTTACAGACGAACAAAGCAGCAACAATACAAACATAAAAAGGTGCACGGTGAGGAGGAAACAAATCAAACCGATCACCATAAAAAATAATAAAAACTTAAATTTTAAATAAAACACAATGGCAGATTTACGGTATCAAAGAAATTTTGGAATTGCCGCTCATATTGATGCGGGTAAGACCACTACCACCGAGCGTATATTGTATTATACCGGGGTGAATCATAAAATCGGAGAGGTGCATGATGGCGCCGCTACCATGGACTGGATGGCACAAGAGCAAGAAAGAGGTATCACCATTACTTCAGCGGCCACTACCTGTTTCTGGAATTTCCCAACTGTTCAGGGCAAAAAACTGCCTGATACCAAACAATATAAATTCAATATCATTGATACTCCGGGTCACGTGGATTTTACCGTAGAGGTAGAACGTTCACTGCGTGTACTGGATGGTTTATTGGCGTTATTCTGTGCCGTTAGTGGTGTAGAACCCCAGAGTGAAACCGTATGGCGCCAGGCCAACCGTTACAAGGTTCCCCGTATCGGGTTTGTAAATAAAATGGATCGTGCCGGTGCCGACTTCCTGAATGTGGTAAAACAGATCAAGGAAATGTTGGGTGCTAAAGCCGTGCCATTACAATTACCGATCGGCGCAGAAGATGGTTTTAAAGGGGTGGTTGATCTGATCACTTTGAAAGCCATGGTTTGGGATGATGATACACAGGGTATGACCTATAGCGAAGTGCCTATTCCGGAAGATATGGTAGATGATGTGAACGAGTGGAGGCAACACCTGATTGAAGCCGTTGCTGATTATGATGATAAATTACTGGAAAAATTCTTCGAAGATCCTAATACGATCACCGAAGACGAAATACATGCAGCGATCCGTAAAGCCACCATCGATATCTCTATCATCCCGATGATGTGCGGTTCTTCTTTTAAGAACAAAGGGGTACAAACTGCGCTTGATGCGATTGTTCGTTACCTGCCCGGACCAATGGATATTGAAGCCGTTAAAGGAACAAATCCTGATACCGGAGAAGAACTCTTGCGTCATTGTGATCCAAAAGAACCATTCAGTGCATTGGCCTTTAAGATCATGACCGATCCGTTTGTGGGTCGTTTGGCGTTCTTCAGGGCGTATAGCGGAAGACTGGATTCAGGATCTTATGTACTGAACACCAGAACCGGAAAAAATGAGCGTATCAGTCGTATCATGCAGATGCACGCCAACAAACAAAACCCTGTTGATTTTATCGAAGCAGGTGATATTGGTGCAGCTGTTGGATTTAAAGATATCAAAACAGGTGATACCCTTTGTAATGAGGATAATCCGATCGTTCTGGAAGCGATGACCTTCCCTGAGCCGGTAATCTCTGTGGCAGTAGAACCTAAAACACAGGCCGACGTTGATAAGATGGGTATGGCCATTGCCAAACTGGTAGAAGAAGATCCAACCTTAAGGGTTAAGACAGATGAAGAAACAGGACAAACCATCCTGAGTGGAATGGGTGAACTGCATCTGGAGATCATTGTTGACCGTATGCGTCGCGAATTTAAAGTAGAGATCAATCAGGGTGCACCCCAGGTAGCTTATAAAGAAGCGTTTCAAAATGCTATTGAGCATCGTGAAACGCTTAAGAAACAAACTGGTGGTAGGGGTAAATTTGCCGATATCATTTTTGAGATCGGGCCCGCTGATGAAGAATTCCTGAAAGAAGGTAAATCAAACTTCCAGTTCGTGAACGGATTGTTTGGTGGTAGTATTCCAAAAGAATTTGTACCAGCCATTCAAAAAGGTTTTGAAAGTGCTATGACTACTGGTGTACTTGCCGGTTATCCAATGGAAAGCATGAAAGTGCGCGTATTTGATGGTAGCTTCCACCAAGTGGATAGTGATGCCATGAGCTTTGAATTATGTGCTAAGCAAGGATACCGTGAGGCTGGCCGTAAAGCGAAACCTGTTTTGCTGGAACCCATCATGAAAGTGGAAGTACTTACTCCTGATCAATACATGGGTGATGTAACAGGTGACCTTAACCGCCGTCGTGGTATGCTGGAAGGAATGGACAGCAAGCATGGTGTACAGGTGATCAAGGCAAAAGTTCCTTTGAGTGAAATGTTTGGATATGTAACGCAATTGCGTTCACTGTCGTCTGGTCGTGCTACTTCTACCATGGAATTCAGCCATTACAACCCGGCTCCGAACAATATCGCTGAGGAAGTGATCGCTAAGCAAAGAGGTAAGACTAAGATCGGAGAGGAATAATCTTCATCAAGATTTTATATGTAAAATCCCATGCCGAAAAGCATGGGATTTTTTTATACTTGTTTTGAAAGATCAGTTACAAAATAGCTGATCAATATCCAGCCTTGGCGCCACCGATATTTTCAATGGGATGCCAGGTAGTTTTAATTTCCTGAAAGTCCATGATATAATAAGGAGATTGTGCTCCATCAGTTAACCATTTCACCTGATCATAGATATGCACTCTTTTAACATTGAGTGATGCTTTTTCTTTGATCATTTGTTGAATGGCCCGGTCTGTTTCACAATAGACTGCTGCATTTACATCCATATGGTCGGCAAAGAAGGGAGCCAATTCAGAAACCTTACCCGTTAAAATATTTACCACTCCACCGGGTAGGTCGGAGCTATTCAATACTTCAGCAAAAGTAACGGCACAAAGTGGTTTTGTATGTGATGCCAGCACTACACAGCTATTGCCTCCGGCAATGATCGGCGCGATCAGGGATACCAATCCGATCAATGAATCATTTTGCGGAGCAATGGCTGCCACTACACCGGTTGGTTCAGGAACCGAGAAATTGAAATGCGATGATGCCACTGGGTTAACGGCACTGTATACCTGCTGAAATTTATCGCACCAACCGCTGTAATAGATCAACCGGTCGATACACAGGTTCACTTCTTTTTCGGCAGCAAGCTTGCTGGCATCCTGTTTCATCAACTCCTCAATGAATTGCGCTTTTCTGCCTTCCAGCATTTCGGCTATGCGGTACAGTATTTGTCCGCGGTTAAAAGCAGACCTTGCACTCCATCCGCCAAAAGCACTACGCGCTGCCACCACAGCATCCCTGAAATCCTTTCGGGAACTGAGGCAAACATTGGCCAGTTTCTGTTGCTTGCTGTTTGAAGCAATATAGAATCTTCCCGATTCGGTTCGGGGGAATTGGCCGGCGATGTAGATTTTGTAGGTTTTGAGCACTTCAATTCTGGACATAATATGTTTAAAGTTTAATAGTTTAAAGTTTAAAGTTTTTTTGGTGCCTGCTTTTTTCGAATTCCCTGCACCTCACTGTTTTGAAGATAAGCGATGAAATTTTGTAACAATCCACTTATTTGCAAAACCAATATTTTTAGATTTTCAAATTCTATTGATGAGATATAATTCCTGTCAAATGCTCTGTGTAATTGTGAGCGCAATTCGCCACAAGAACCCTTCGCATAACCCAGAAATTGTATAAACTCAGCTCTGGTTCCTCTTTCAAATCCTTCTGCAATATTATCCATAATTGATCCAGAAGAACCCTCAATTTGATTTACTAGTTTGTAACTATTTTTAAAATTACCTGCATCTATAATTTCGCCTAACAGCTTACAAACAACTCTTGCTTTTTTCCAGCCTTCAATATCTTCAAATCGTTTAATTGTTGCCACAATAAAGTGTTTTTAACGATCTGAAATTCGATATTATTTTAAAATTGGTCAAGGTTAAAAAACTCTAAAAAAAGTTTTTATTCACGTATGCCATAACCTTAAACTATTAAACCTTAAACCTTAAACCTTAAACGAATTAAACGAATTAAACCCTTAAACGAGATTGACATACCCCGACAGCCCATGCAATCCTCC
>CAIRHQ010000243.1 GCA_903878475.1 uncultured Bacteroidota bacterium
AATGCACCTTCTAATCCATAGCCCGGAGAAATATTCAGTTTTCTGTCACCTTTCGAGATCAGCAAAACCACACCATTGTTATTCTTTTTTTGTCCAACACCCCAGCTTCTTCCTAATTCAGTGGCCGCATCTGAAACATCCATACCATCTAAGCTTGGTACGATCACCACGGTGATCTGTGTGGAAGTGGAATCATCAAACTTAACCAGTTTGTCTTCCAGGGTTTGCCGTTGCAGGTCGGTAAGCGTGCCGGTAAAATCATTGATCAGCTTTGCAGGACTGGGTGCTGTCTCAATGGTTTTCTTCATAGAAAAATCCTGAGCAAACGTATTCATTGACATGAATGCGAGAACCACCAACAGCAATATATTCTTGATATTTTTCATTACACGATTCAGATGATTAATCCCCGAATACAATTTCATCGGGCAGTTCATTCTTATCCTCATTGGGCTGATATGGGAATTTTTCGGTCAATACATCACCTACCTGGCGAATGCATTGCTCTATCCCTTTGCTAATATTTTCTTTGGTGAATTGCGATAACATTTTCTTCACGGCCGCATTCCAGAACTCGGCACCTACTGCTTGATAAATGCCTTCATCAGCAAATAAGGCAAGCTCTTTATCTTTCATCGCGATGTATAGTAAGACAGCATTGCGATGCTGCGTTTCCTCCATTTTTAAATTAAAAAAAACTTCGGAGGCACGATCAATGGGATCCATGAATGGATTTTTAGATTCCACATAGACCCTGATCTCACCGCTGGTTCTTTTCTCTGATGATTGAATGGCTGCCACTATGCCAGCCTGATCAACATCATTGAAGTAGTGTTTCTTTTTAGTAAAGGGAAAAATGCTCATCAGAATTTTATTTCGGTTGAACGATCAGTACCGGTATCCGCCTGAAATCCTTCCATGGTATGAAAACCCATCAGTCCGGCCACCATACTTACCGGAAACCCTCTTACAGATTTATTGTAAGCAGCGATCGCGGCGTTAAAATCTTTTCTTGCAAATTTTATTCTTTGTTCGGTTCCTTCCAGTTGTGTTTGCAAACCGGCAAAGGCAGCAGCGCCTTTCAGTGCTGGATATTTTTCGATGGTAATGACCAGGTTGTTTGCGGCTGATGCCAGATCATCCTGTGCGGATCTTTGTTGATTATACTGATCGGCATTCACCTGATCGGTACTGATATTCACAGAAGCCACTTTAGCCCTTGCTTCAGCAATAAGCCTAAGGGTGGTTTGTTCAAAATCGGCCTGGCCTTTAACTACATTCACCAGATTAGGAATGAGGCTCAGCCTACGTTGATAGGCATTCTGAACCTCATTCCACTGGAGCTTTACCTGTTCTTGTTTTTTCACCAGACTGTTATAAGTAGCGATGAGGAATATCCCCATGATCACTACCAAACCGCCGATGATATAACCGGTATATTTTTTATTCATCATGGAATCAATGATGTTGAATTATTTTTTCTTATTCATGTCATCAAAATTCACGTCTACTTTCTTTTCTGCACCTTCATCAGCCTTGAATCCTTCTTTGGCTTTAAATCCAAACATGCCGCCCAGGATATTCATCGGGAAAGAACGCACTTTGGTATTGTACACATTGATGGCTTCATTGAAATCTTTTCTGGAATTCTTGATCTTATTCTCGATCGATTCCAGCTGACCCTGTAATTGGGTGAAATTCTGTGTGGCTTTCAGGTCGGGATAATTTTCTACCACGGCCAGCAACCTACTCAATGCACCGCTCATCTGACTTTGAGCTGCCTGAAATTTAGCAATATTTTCAGGAGTGAGTTCATCGGCTTTGATATTCACCGAAGTGGCTTTAGCCCTTGCTTCTACCAGTTGAACCAATGTATTCTGTTCAAAATTGGCGGCTCCTTTCACGGTGTTCACTAGGTTACCCACCAGATCGGAACGATTTTGATATTCGGTTTGAACATTATTCCATGCTTTCTTTACATTTTCATCTTGTTTTACCAAACCATTATAACCATTGCATCCCCAAAATAACAGGATGACTACAATGCCTAAAATGACTAAGGTTCCAGTACTTTTCATAATTGTAATTTTTAAATTGTTATGATATTCAATTTCGCGTTAAGATCAGTCCTTAAAAATAATATAGTTTTCTTATAACAACGGATAATTATATCCCCAATCTTGGAGATCCGTATATATTAATTAACCTTTTATGGCTGCAATGCCGGGCAAGGTTTTTCCTTCAAAATACTCGAGCATGGCGCCGCCGCCGGTACTTACATAACTCACTTTATCGGCCAGTTTGAACTGGTTCACGGCTGCTACGCTATCGCCACCGCCTACAAGACTGAATGCGCCATGAGCCGTAGATGCTGCTACTGCTTCGGCAATGGCCTTGGTACCCTGCTGAAATTTTTCCATTTCAAAAACACCCATTGGACCATTCCAAAGTATGGTCTTGCTTTTCATGACCACTTCGCTGAAAACACCGATCGCTTTTGGTCCAATATCCAGTCCCATCCAACCAGAAGGGATGGCATCACTTTGTGCCACTTGTGTATTGGCATCCGCCGCAAACTTATTGGCCAACACAGAATCTTCGGGTAAATGAATGCTTACATTTTTTTGTTTGGCCAGTGCCAAAATATCCAGTGCCGTTTGCAAACGATCATCTTCACAAAGTGAGTTTCCGATATTGCCCCCTCTTGCTTTCAAAAATGTATAAGCCATGCCACCACCGATGATGATATCGGTTGCTCTTTCCAGTAAATTTTCGATGATGAGGATCTTATCCGAAACTTTTGCTCCGCCAATGATGGCAGTAAAAGGTTTTTCTGCCTGGTGCAATACTTTTTCGGCGCTCAGCACTTCTGATTCCATCAACAATCCAAACATTCTTTTATCGGCAGGAAAGTATTGTGCGATCACTGCTGTAGAGGCATGTGCCCGATGCGCAGTACCGAAAGCATCATTCACATAAACATCACCCAGCTTACTCAATTTTTCGGCGAAGGCTGCATCACCTTTTTCTTCTTCTTTATAAAACCGCAGGTTTTCAAGCAACAATACTTCACCGGGCCTGAGCATGGAAGCTGTGAGACCGGCCTTACTGCCAATACAGTCTTCGGCAAAGAATACATGGGTAGATGATCCCAGCAATTCGTATAAATGAGGAACCAAGTGTTTGAGTGAATATTTATCTGTAGGACCGTCTTTTGGCCTGCCGAGATGACTCATTAAAATAACACTGCCCCCATCGGCCAATACTTTTTTAATGGTGGGAATGGTGGCGGTCATACGGGTATCGTCGGTGATATTGAACTGATCATCGAGGGGCACGTTAAAGTCTACCCGTATCAGGGCTTTCTGTCCTTTAAAATTGTAATTGCTGAATGCTGACATATACTTTGTTTATGATTTACAGGTTACTCTATTAAACTCTATAGGCCTTATTAGAACTCACTTTCGAGAACTCTTCGACAAGCTCAGAGTGACAGCTCATTATTATGTGATTTCACTCTAATGTCACTCTGAGCTTGTCGAAGAGTTGACGACGAATTGTCAAAATATAAACAGAGAGCGGTATAAAAATAAATTTTAAAAGCAACACATTTTATGAATAATGTGAAGAGGCGCCGAGTCGCTGAGAATTTTTCCTCTGCGTCTCAGCGCCTCCGAGATTATGTTCGTTGTTTTAAAATTTATTTGATCAGTCCTGCAAAATAATGAACCGTACGCACCAACTGTGATACATAGCTCATTTCATTATCGTACCAGCTCACGGTTTTCACCAGTTGCTGATCACCCACGGTTTGCACCTTGGTTTGGGTAGCATCAAACAATGAACCATAAGTGATACCGATCACATCGCTGCTCACGATCTCATCTTCATTGTAACCAAAACTTTCGTTGCTGGCGGCTTTCATCGCTGCATTCACTTCATCAACAGTAACTGTTTTAGTCAGCAAAGAATATAATTCGGTAACCGATCCGGTGATCACGGGAACACGTTGTGCGCCGCCGTCAAGT
The DNA here is from genome assembly GCA_903878475.1 of uncultured Bacteroidota bacterium. Lineage (GTDB taxonomy): Bacteria > Bacteroidota > Bacteroidia > Chitinophagales > Chitinophagaceae > Ferruginibacter. Next base: position 4,029 of record CAIRHQ010000243.1, read on the forward strand.
TTACCTTTCAGTTCGGGTAAAACCAGTCCGATCGCTTTTGCAGCTCCTGTTGAATTAGGAACGATATTGGCAGCAGCAGCACGGGCCCTTCTGAGGTCACCTTTTGGATGTGGTGCATCCAATGTATTTTGATCATTGGTATACGCATGAATGGTGCTCATGATACCTGAAACGATACCAAAACTATCATTCAGTGTTTTTGCCATTGGAGCCAAACAGTTGGTGGTGCAGCTTGCACAGCTGATGATGGTTTCGCTGCCATCAAGAATAGCATGATTCACGTTGAACACCACTGTTTTCAGGTCGCCGGTTGCCGGTGCTGAAATAACCACTCTTTTTGCGCCTGCGGTGATATGGGCTTCCGCTTTTGCTTTATCGGTAAAGAAACCTGTACTTTCTATTACTACATCCACATCATGTTGTCCCCATGGAATTTGAGCGGGATCTTTTTGTGCATATACTTTCACTTCGTGTCCGTTCACTACGATCGAATTTTCGGTAGAAGTAACGGTTTGGCCGAAACGTCCCTGGGCACTATCGTATTTTAAAAGATGGGCCAGCACGGCAGGACTGGTAAGGTCGTTAATGGCTACCACATCGATGCCTTGCATGTTATAAATCTGGCGAAACACCAGGCGGCCGATACGACCGAACCCGTTAATTGCAACTTTTACTGTACTCATATCTGTGATTTGAATTTAAAATTGAGTGGCAAAATTACGCGATATGAGAGATATTTGGTTCGTTTATTTTTGTTTGATGGCTGATTGTGTATAAGTGGGGCCAGACTGCACCTGACGACGACTATCCATGAAAAACAGTTGTTGTTTTATAGGGAATAGGACCTCATTTCTTAAATTATTTGGCTAAAAAACCTCCACACGTTATCTTTGCCGTCCTTTACGAGGAAATGCCGCGTTGGTCAAGGGGTTAAGACGCCTCCCTTTCACGGAGGAATCACGGGTTCGAATCCCGTACGTGGTACCAGAAACCTTTCAGAAATGAAAGGTTTTTTTATGTTAATTATCATACCTGATTCAAAGTTTACCAAAGTTTGGAACTTTGGCAAAGTTCTACGTTAATAGAATGGGGCATTTTTATATACCGTTTTTCGTAGTTTGCAAAAAATTACAATTACATCATGGCTATTAACTGGACCGGAGTGTTTCCCGCACTCACCACAAAATTCACCGCAAACGATCAGCTTGATCTTCCTTTATTTGAAAAAAATCTGAATGCCCAAATGGCTGCCGGTGTAAATGGCATCATCCTGGGTGGTACACTGGGAGAAGCAAGCGTGCTGACCACCGCCGAAAAAGAAACCCTGGTAAAATTCACGGTTTCGAAATGCGCCGATAAAATTCCTGTGGTATTAAATATTGCAGAAGGCGCCACGCGCGATGCCCTGCAACAGGCCAGCTATGCACAATCATGGGGCGCAAAAGGACTGATGATGCTTCCGCCCATGCGATACAAAAGCGATCACCGCGAAACGGTTACCTATTTTAAAGCCGTGGCAAATGCTACCGAATTGCCCATCATGATCTACAATAATCCGGTGGACTATAAAATTGAAGTTACCCTCGATATGTTTGAAGAACTGGCTGCATGTGCTAACATACAGTCGGTAAAAGAATCAACCCGTGATGTTACCAATGTAACGAGAATGATCAATCGCTTTGGCAACCGGTTCAAGATCCTCTGCGGTGTAGATACCCTGGCCATGGAAGAATTATGTCTGGGGGCTGATGGCTGGGTGGCAGGATTGGTTTGTGCCTTCCCCGCTGAGACCGTCGCCATCTTCAATTTGGTAAAGGCCGGAAAAATTGCTGAGGCGACAAGTATTTATCGCTGGTTCATGCCCTTACTCGAACTCGATATTCATCCCAAACTGGTTCAATACATTAAACTGGCCGAAACACAAGCCGGTATCGGTTCCGAATATGTGCGTGCACCACGTCTTACCCTAGAAGGAAAAGAAAGGGAAGAAATTTTGAAAATAATTAATGATGGAATTGCAAGCCGTCCAAAACTTTAGCTTGCTTAGTTAACCCGCCTTCGACATCCCGATAGCTATCGGGACAGGCTGACAGCTTTTTGTCATGTTGAGCTTGTCGAAACATTGACAAAATGCGGCTACAATGAAACACCAAAAAATTAACGGTAAAAAATTAAATATTTTATAACCAATACTACCATGTTCAACGATAGCAGTCCGGCCGAAATAGAAACCATCATGCAAAATGCATGGAATGCTTTTCATATTTACCGCAAATTATCCCTGCAACAGCGGGCCAATTTCATGAGGGCCATTGCTACAGCACTTGAAAGCTGTGGTGATGAACTGATTCACACCGCCATGCAGGAAACCAACCTGCCAGAAGCCCGGCTGCGTGGAGAAAGAGGCCGAACCATCTTTCAACTGAACAGTTATGCTGCCGCCTGCGAAAAAGGCGATTGGCTGGAAGCCAGGATCGATACAGCCATTCCAGAAAAAGTTCCACCCAAACCGGATATCCGGAAAATGTTGGTTCCTCTTGGACCCGTGCTGGTATTCGGCGCCAGCAATTTTCCATTCGCCTACTCTACCGCCGGTGGTGATACCGCCTGCGCTTTTGCCGCAGGATGCCCCGTGATCGTTAAGGCGCATCCGGCACACCCAAAAACATCCACCATCGTTGCCCAAGCGATACTAACGGCTGCGGATAGTTGCAATATGCCTACAGGTATTTTTGCGCATGTGTATGGCGCAGGATTTGAAGTGGGTAAGGCCCTGGTGACCCATCCGTATACAAAGGCCGTGGGATTCACGGGCTCATTTACCGGGGGCAAACAATTATTCGATTGGGGAAACCAACGCAAAGAACCTATTCCGGTTTTTGCCGAGATGGGAAGCATCAATCCTGTTTTTTTATTGCCCGAAAAACTGAACAGCTCATTCGCTGAAATAGCCCAGCAATATGCCGCATCCATTACCCTTGGCGTTGGACAGTTTTGCACCAACCCCGGACTGATCATTGGTATTGAAGGCGAGGGACTTCAAAATTTTATTCACGACCTGGGCAAGTCGATCCAGAAAATTGTACCGGCACCCATGTTGCATACAGGCATCGTGAATGCTTACAAAATAAATAAAGGCAATGCTTTATTGCAAGAAGATGTGCACCTGGTGGCAGAATCTGAAACCATGGTAAAGGATAATGAGGGATTGCCCACCGTGGCTACAGCCAGCGCAGAGGCGTTTTTAAACAACCCGGTATTACACCAGGAAGTATTTGGTCCTTACTCGTTGGTGATCCGCTGCAAAGACATGCATGAAATGATTGAAGTGGCCAGGCATCTTGAAGGACAGTTAACAGCAACATTAATGGCAACTAGTTCCGAACTACAGCAACAGGTCGAGTTGGTTGAAGTGGTAAAAAATATTTGTGGACGTTTTATTTTAAACAGTGTGCCAACAGGCGTAGAAGTTTGCTTAAGCATGCATCATGGCGGACCATTCCCAGCTTCCACCGATTCAAGATATAGTTCAGTAGGCGCAGATGGCATTAAACGATTTGCCAGGCCGATGGCCTTTCAAAACTGGAGCAATGAACTGCTTCCCGATGAATTGAAAAATGAAAATCAATTGGGCATCTGGAGAACGATAAATGATGAACTGAGCAAGGCAGCGATCTGATCGGCTACATGACTACTTTTTTTTGATCTTCTCTTTTTTGCTGATGGGCCAGCCATGCAGTAATTAAAACAGATCCTATAAAATAAGCGCCCAGCACATAAACAATGGGAGAAAAATAGCTAGCTGCGCCGAACCAGTTCTTCTGAGTAATCAAAAAATAAATCCCCAGTCCGCTCCGCACACACTCGCAATATAATGCAGAGGCATTCCTGTCCATCAGGTCGGTAAGCGAATACACGCTCAAAAAAATAAACACGGCATACCAGATGATATAGGTTTTATCCAGTCCATTGAAGAGGCTGATATTTCCAAACATATACGAGGTGAACAAGAGTATGGCCAAGAGCTGAACCCAGCACCACAGCTGCAAAGCAGAAGAACCTGTAGTTTCATATTTTTTGAAATGGTACACATCTTCAATTTTATACAGCGGGTAACGTGCGGCCACATCGGCGGGGCGATAACCCGTTGGCTTGAACCAAAGCGTAAATTTATCGGCAATATTATTTGTACGCCAGGCATCCTGGATCAGCAGCCATACATGTTGAAAATTGATCTTGATCGGATTCCATGTGCTTACCGGCCTTGTAATACCGTACACGGGAGGTACATCAGCTAATTCTGGTTGAAAGGTACCGAACCATTTGTCCCAGAAAATAAAGATCTGCCCATAATTCTTGTCAATATAGATCGGATTGATGGCATGATGAACACGGTGATGGGAAGGAGTTACGATGATCTTTTCCAGAAATCCCATTTTATTGATATGCCTTGTATGGTACCAGAACTGTGCAAACAAATGCAGCGGTGCCACAATGCCGATCACTTCTGCCGGAACACCAAACAGTGCAGCTGGCAATAAAAAAATGGCGAAAATATGTACCACCGAAGAAATGCTTTGCCTGAGAGCACATGCCAAATTATATTCCTCACTGCTGTGATGGATGATATGTCCGTTCCAGAAAAAATTGGCAACATGCTGCAGCCGGTGCACGCAGTATCCTGCAAAATCAAGTGCAAAAAAAGCGATCACATAAACGAGCAGCGAATTGGAAATATGCATCAGCGCCAGGTGCTTCAACAAGAACGGATAAGAAAGTACCACCAGGTATAGGCCTACCACATCTTTAGTAACATTGGTTACCCCACTGCTTAAACTGCTGATCATGTCCATATTGGGAAGGGTATCATTTCCCTTCCGGCTGCCATACCATTTTTCGAAAAGCACCAGGATCAAAAAAACAGGCATGGCAATCAGTAATATCTTTCCGTATTGTTCCATGGAATAAATTTACAAAATACCGGTATTATTAAACAAACTTTAATAAATTGAAGCGCTATTGTGGGGATTAGCAATGTATTTTGCAATACCAGCAACAAGTGTAATTTTCAACAACCATATGAAACACAATTTCACCTGCATTGATGCCCATACCTGCGGCAACCCTGTTCGCCTCGTGAAAACAGGCGGACCCGAACTCAGCGGGAAAAATATGAGCGAGAAGCGTCAGCATTTTTTACGGGAGTTCGACTGGATCAGAAAAGGACTGATGTTTGAACCGCGTGGGCACGACATGATGAGCGGAAGTATTTTATACCCGCCCCATGATCCGCAGAACGATGTGGCGGTATTGTTCATTGAAACCAGCGGTTGTTTGCCGATGTGCGGACATGGAACGATCGGCACCATTACCATTGCAATTGAAGAAGGACTCATCATACCCAAGATCCACGGAAAGGTTAGGATGGAAGCCCCGGCAGGACTGGTTGAGATCAGTTACAAACAGGAAGGCAATAAAGTGAGATCGGTTAAACTTACCAATGTGCCTTCATTTCTCGCGGCCAGCAACCTGGAAGTAGATTGCCCCGGACTGGGCAGTTTAATGATTGATGTTTCCTATGGCGGAAATTTTTATGCGATTGTGGATGTGCAGAAGAATTTCCTCGGACTGGAACAATACAAGGCCGATCAATTGATCAGCTGGGCCCGAACATTACGGGAACGCATAAACGAAAAATATGAATTTGTACATCCCGAAAATGATACCATCAAGGGATGCAGCCATATTTTATGGACGGGGGCGGTCATCGACCCAAGTTCTACAGCCCGGAATGCAGTTTTTTACGGCGATAAGGCCATTGACAGAAGCCCCTGCGGTACCGGCACTTCGGCCAGGATGGCGCAATGGTATGCCAAGGGCTTATTAAAGAAAGGTGATATCTTTGTACACGAAAGCATAATCGGCAGTAAATTCACCGGAACCATCGAAGAAGAACTGATGGTGGGCAAGCAGGCAGCCATCCGGCCAGGCATTGAAGGCTGGGCCAGAATTTACGGACACAATACGATCAGCATTGATGAGGAAGACGATCCTTATGCTTTTGGATTTCAAGTGCTCTGATATTTTTAGTTCCCGGCATGCTCACGATCATGCCAATTAAATTACATACTATGAAAGTCACGATTATTGGTGCAGGCATCATCGGCTTAAATGCCGCCTACTATTTACAAAAACAAGGATTTGAGGTTACCGTGATCGAAAGAGGCGATATCACCGACGGATGTTCTTTTGGCAATATGGGCTATATGTCGCCCAGCCATTTTATTCCGCTCGCTTCGCCCGGCATCATTGCAGAGGGCTTCCGGCATATGATGAGCAGCAGCAGTCCATTCTATATAAAACCCCGCTTGAACCTGAACCTGATGCAATGGGGTTATCATTTTCTGAAAAGCAGCAATGCTGCCACAGTAGCAAAAAATGCTCCCTACTTAAATTCGATATTACAACTTAGCCGCTCACTCATCAATGATATGCGTACCGACATTGGTGATGTGTTCGACATGGAAGAAAAAGGATGCCTGATGCTTTGCAAACAACAAAAAGCACTGGACCATGAATTTCACCTGGCTGATGATGCTGAAAAATTTGGACTGAAGGTAGACCGGCTCGATCGCGCAGGTGTACAAGCTTTGGAACCCGATGTGGAACTGGATGTAGCAGGCGCTGTTTTATTCCGCGACGATTGTCATTTCCATCCGGGAAAACATATGCTGGCCTTGCACCAATACCTGCAACAAAAAGGAGTGGTTTTTCAATTAGGCACCACCGTTAGTGGATTTGAAAAGACCGGAAATAAGGTTACCGCGGCGATCACCGATAAAGGAAAATTCGAAGCCGATCATTTTGTGATCGCTACCGGAAGCTGGCTACCTGCAGTGTCAAAAATGCTTGGCATCCATGTTTTAGTACAACCCGGAAAAGGATATAGCTATACCTACGAGCATGTAGAAAAGAATATTCGTTACCCGGCCATACTGGTTGACGGGCGCTGTGCCATTACGCCCTGGGGTCATGCACTGCGCATCGGAGGTACTATGGAATTAAGTGGTATCAACAATCGGGTATTGGTGAACCGCATGAAGGGCATCTATGAATCTGCCCGGAATTTTTATCCCGGATTAAAAATAGACTTCCCACCTACCGATAAAATATGGAATGGATTAAGACCTGTGAGCCCGGATGGTTTGCCCTATATCGACAGGCCGGCAACATATGATAATGTGGTGATCGCTGGTGGACATGCGATGCTGGGTATTTCTCAGGGAACAGGAACCGGAAAAGTTATTGCAGAATTGGTGCAGCGGAAAACTACTTCAGTTGATATTTCGCACTACAAATTGAACCGGTTTTAAAGCTATACTTCAAAGCTTTTGATCGACTGGGTGTTCATCAAATAATTATCGAGCAGATGATAAGCATCATGCTTACCTCCTATCCAGTAATACACTACGATGGCCTCATTTTCCTTGATGACCTTATTCTTCTTATACCGCACACCGAATGTTGAAAGGTTTTTTTCCAGTTCATCTATTGAATAAACACTGGCTTCAAAACTGATCCTGTAAAATTTAACCATGTGCAGGCGGTCGAATAATTTTTCCAATCTGGATAAGAGCATGAGGATGATCAATACCAAAACTGTAACTCCCCCCGCCAGATAATAAGCACCATATCCTATTGCCATACCAATGGCGGATGCGATCCAGATGGTAGATGCAGTAGTCATGCCACTCACTTTCAATCCTTCTTTAAAAATTACGCCCGCGCCAATAAAGCCGATACCGGTAATGATATTGGCGGCAATACGGTCGGGGCTACCCGAACCAATGCGATAAGAAAGAATGGTAAATAAGGTTGCCCCCACAGTGATCATGATCAGTGTTCTGAAACCTGCCGGCTTACTGCGGTATTCGCGTTCCAATCCGAGCAAAGCACCCAGTACAAAGGCCAGGCCTATTTTAAAAATGTCGGTTTCGTTGATGTCCATCATAATAATTATGTTAGTCCAACTTCGTAATGCATTTCCGGAACTTCCACATCAGCAAATCCCTTATTGATCAGCCTACGCTGAAACTCTTGTTGCACATTGAATTCGCCATGCACCACAAATAATCGTTTTACTTGCTTTGGATCCTGACAGGCCAGAAACTGACACAGGTCATCATAATCACCATGTGCACTCATGCTGCGGATCGATCCGATCTCGGCATTCACCTCATGCATTACGCCGAATATATTCACTTCTTTTGCTCCGGCCATTAATTTACCGCCCAAGGAATGAGGCTCACAATATCCGGTAAGCAAAATGGTGTTGCGGCTATTTTCTATATTGTTACTGACATGATGTTTCACCCTTCCCGCATCGGCCATCCCACTGGCAGAGATTACCACAAATGGCCCATCGCGGAAATTCAGCATCTTGGATTCATCCACCGATTTAATGAATTTCAATCCCTTGAATCCAAATGGATCATTGTCTTCCTTCAAAATTTTCTGAATGGTATCATTGAAATACTGGGGATAATGTTTTACAATTTCGGTGGCCTTTACACTGAGCGGACTGTCTACAAAATATTCCAGTTCGGGCAATCTTCTTTCCAGTTCAAGTTGATTCAAAGCAAATAATAATTCCTGGGTTCGGCCAACGCTAAAGGCGGGAATGATCAGCTTACCTTTTTTCTGAAGACAAGCTTTTTCTATCCATTGCAACAATTGGTCGGGAGTGGTGGTGGCATTGTCGTGCAAACTATTGCCATAAGTAGATTCAATGATGATATAATCTGCCTGATCAAAAACAGCAGGCGATCGAAGGATCACATCGCGGTATCGGCCCACATCTCCGCTAAAACTGAGCCGGGTAATTTTTCCATCTTCTTTTATTTTCAGATGTACCGAAGCACTTCCGATAATATGTCCGGCGTCTTTGTATTGAACAGAAATATTCTCATCGATCTCGAACCAATTGTTGTATTCCACGGCCACAAAATGATCCATGGCTGCCAGGGCATCATCAGTATCATACAAGGGTTTCAAATAAGGCAGCCCATCATGTACCCTTCTTTTATTTTCATACTTCACATCGTTCTCCTGAATGCCTGCCGAATCTTCCAGCATCACAGCGGCAAGTTCTTTTGTTGCAGGCGTACAATACACCTTTCCATTGAAACCATCTTTCACCAGCTTGGGGATCAAGCCACAATGGTCAATATGAGCATGAGATAAAATTAATGCGGTAACGGTGCTGGCATCAAAACCAAAATTACGGTTCAACACATCGGTGTCTTTACCCAATCCCTGGAACATGCCACAATCGAGCAGGTATTTATTTCCGTTCTTTAAAGTGATCAAATGTTTGGATCCGGTTACGGTTCGGGCAGCTCCATGGAATGCTATTTTCATTGGTATGTATTTAGATAATGGAATACTATGTTAACCAAGCTGCCTCACTGATCACCAAACCAGAAGCCGATATTTTTTAACTGGCCCCCAGCCATGCCATGAAGCCCATCCCCATCTCAATGGCGTTTTCGTCGATATTAAAAGTAGGAGTATGCACGCCACTGGTAATGCCTTTGGCCATATTGCCTGCACCTATCCGGAAAAAACAACCGGGTATCACATGACTATAAAAAGCAAAATCTTCGGCACCCATTCTCAATTCAGTGGTTTCCACATGTTCGGCTCCAATATACTCCTCTCCTTTTTTACGGGCTACTTCATTCAACGCTTCATCATTGAGTACAAAAGGATAACCCACATCAACCAGGATATCGGCAGTTGCGCCCATCGCATGCACCAATTCCACCGTTTGCTTTTTGATGAGCTCATGGGCCCTGAAACGCCATTCTTCATTCATGGCCCTGAACGTGCCCATCAGTTTAACTTCACTGGGAATAACGTTTGTGGTATTGCCGCCTTGAAATGAGGTAATGGATAATACACTCGGATTGAACGGACTGTTATTTCGGGAAACGATTTGTTGTAAACTCACCACCAGTTGTGAAGCAATTAAAATAGTATCAGCGGTATATTGTGGCGCAGCTGCATGTCCGCCCTTAGCCTTTATCGTTATATAAATTTCATCGGCACTGGCCATGATCATTCCTCCCCGGAAACTGAGCCGCCCTACTTCTACACCAGGATGAACATGTAAGGCAAATATTCCGGAAGGCCTTGGATTTTCGAGCACGCCTTCCTTGATCATCAGACTGGCACCACCCGGATTTTTTTCTTCACCCGGCTGGAAAATTAATTTTACTGTTCCTTCCCAATCATCTTTCAACTCTTGTAAGATCTTTGCTGCACCCAACAAGCAAGTGGTATGCACATCATGCCCGCAGGCATGCATCACTCCATCATTAACTGATTTGTAAGGCACATCATTTTCTTCCAGGATGGGCAGGGCATCCATATCGGCCCTCAGGGCAATCACTTTCTTATCCGGATTTTTTCCTTTGATGAGCCCCACCACACCGGTAGTAGCTATCACTTCAAACGGAATGCCCCATTCGGTCAACTTTTGTTGCACCAATTTGGAAGTATTGAATTCTTTGAAACTTAATTCTGGATTTGCATGAATATGATGCCGTATCTGAATGAATTCGGCTGCATATTGACCGGCGAGTGCCTGTATTTTTTCTTTAAGCATATTTATTGTTGAACTAAAAAAACGAGCTGCTATTGATCATCCTGTTCTTTTGTCTTATCTGGTTTCACTTCCACAATTTCGGGTACCACATAAACATTGGTGGTTACCACTTTTTGCGATCCCAGCAGGTCCCGGTATTTCTCGGCTTCGGCCTTATCTACAAAATTGCCGAATTTGAGCTTGATATTGGGCGCCTGAAAGGTCATGTATACTTTTTGATCGGGGAACTGCTGCAATAATTTCGACCGAACAGCCATCACTTTTTCGCGGTCATTGCTGTTCATCACCAGTAAACGGTAACCCTTGGCCGACTTAGCTCCAAGCACATTGAATTCCATTTCTTTCTTGGCCAACAGGTCGAGCCGGGCATCCTTGCTCACAATTATATTACCGCCCTGTAGTGTATCGGATACCATCGTTTGTGCCCCGGCCCGGTTCAGTAGCATCAGCAGCACAAAACAACTCAAGAAATTTTTCATGTTGGTAAAATGATTATTGCCTGTATCTGATAGCTTTATGAATCACATTTAACTGGCTGCTCAATGATAATAGCACTCACAAAGCTACAGGATTTCGGCCTTTGGCTAGGATAAAAATACACAATACCTTAAACAAATTACACGAATGGCGAGGTTTTCCCCACAATCATTTGTTATATTTATTGCCTTATTCTTCCATCCAAAATTATCTGCATGCCAAACGCTAAATTCCGATTGCTGCTTTTGTTGTTTTTTTTCAACATCATGCAATCCAAGGCCCAAGTCAGCTATCCCATCAATGACGTAGCCAATCCCAAGCAGGATTGTTATGCGTTGATCAATGCGAGCATCGTAAAAGACCCGCAAACCACAATTCAACAAGCAACCCTGGTGATCCGTGAAGGAAAGATAGAAGCTGTTGGAACCAATGTGGCCATTCCAAAAGATGCTGTGATCGTAGATTGTAAAGGGAAATACATTTATCCTTCCTTCATTGATATGTATAGCGACTATGGCTCGCAACCCATTCAGCGAGGCGGTTTTAATTTTAATGCTCCGTCGCAGATGCTCTCCAACACCAAGGGCGCCTATGGCTGGAACCAGTCCATTAAGTCGGAAACCGATATGGCTAAAAGCTTTCAGGTAAATGAAGCCCGTGCCAAAGAACTCCGAGGCATTGGATTCGGCTCGGTACTCAGTTTGCAGATGGATGGTATTTCAAGGGGCACAGGAGCATTTGTAACCCTGGCTTCTGAAAAAGAAAATAAAGTGATCATTAAAGAGAAGGCCGCAGCCGGCTATTCATTTGATAAAGGCAGTTCAACACAGGATTACCCCAATTCATTAATGGGCTGTGTGGCCTTATTGCGCCAGAATTTTTTAGACGCACTCTGGTATAAAACAAAACCCGCCACAGAAGGAGTAAATCTTTCTTTACAGGCCTTTAACGACAACCAGCAATTACCCCAGATATTTGAAGCTAATGATAAATGGAACGATCTGCGGGCTGATAAGATCGGTGATGAATTTGGTGTGCAGTATATCCTGAAAGCGGGTGGCAATGAATACCAGCGGATCAATGAAGTGAAATCGACCAATGCTTCGTACATCGTTCCGCTGAATTTTCCGCAGGCTATGGATGTGGAAGATCCTACCGATGCCAGGTTTGTGTCTATCGCCGACCTGAAACATTGGGAAATGGCAGCCCTCAATCCGGGTGCATTTGAAAAAGCCAATATCAATTTTGCCCTTACCAGCAACGGATTAAAAGAAACAAGCTCTTTCTTCAGCAACCTGAGAAAGGCTATTCAAAATGGCTTGTCGGAACAAAAAGCACTGGATGCACTAACCCGTATTCCCGCCAGTTTATTAGGTGTATCCGATAAAACAGGCACACTTGATGTAGGTAAGATCGCGAACTTCTTGATCAGCTCGGGGCCCATATTTGCTGAAAAAACTGTTATCTATCAAAACTGGATACAAGGAAATAAATATACCCTGAAAGAAGATGGATGGAAAGACATCAGAGGCAATTACAATTTCGTATTGAACAACGAACCCTACAAACTGGAACTTAGGGGAGAAGCAGGAAAACCAACAGCCACATTGATAGGAACTGATACCAGCAAGGTTGACCTGACTATACAAGACCGGCTGGTAAGAATGAATTTCAATTTAAAAAGAGATAGCAGCGGATCGGTAAGACTAACGGGTGTTCAATCGGGAGCCAACTGGAACGGAACCGGTCAGTTGGGCAATGGCCAGTGGATCAGCTGGAATGCTATTAAAACTGAAGGCGGATTTAACCGCGAAGGAAGAGGAAGAATGAATGGCGACTCGACCAGAAAAAATGGTAGTGACAGCAGCAGAAACAAACGCAATGATGTAGCCGCTAAGATCGGCGGCGTGATCACCTATCCATTCAATGGTTATGGATATACTGAATTGCCTACCCAAGAAAATATATTGTTTAAAAATGCTACCGTTTGGACCAATGAAAAAGATGGCAAACTGGAGAATACAGACGTATTGGTGAAGAACGGAAAGATTGTTGCCATTGGAAAAAATCTCAACGATGCTGCCGCCAGAGTAGTGGATGCTACCGGCAAACACCTTACTGCAGGCATCATCGACGAACACTCACATATAGCCGTGCTGGGTGGCGTAAACGAATGTTCACAAAGCGTAACTGCAGAAGTAAGGATCGGAGATGTGATCGATGCTGAGGATGTAGAGATCTATCGGCAGCTAAGCGGTGGCGTTACCAGCAGCCATATTCTGCACGGATCTTGTAACACCATTGGTGGACAAACACAATTGATAAAACTGCGCTGGGGGGCTACACCCGAACAAATGAAATTCAGCAACTGGGATCCCTTTATCAAATTTGCACTGGGTGAAAATGTAAAGCGTTCCAGCAATTCGCAGGGCAATAACCGATTCCCCGATACCCGCATGGGTGTGGAGGAAGTACTGATGGATGCCTTTACCCGGGCCAGCAATTACGAAAAAATTGGGGCCGTAAAACGCCGCGACCTGGAACTAGATGCCCTGGTAGAGATCCTTAACAAAAAAAGATTCATCACCTGCCACTCTTATGTGCAAAGTGAGATCACCGCACTGATGCGAGTAGCCGAAAAATTCAATTTTAAGGTCAACACCTTTACCCATATTCTGGAAGGATATAAAGTAGCCGATAAAATGAAAGCCCATGGTGCCAACGCCTCTACCTTCAGCGATTGGTGGGCCTACAAAATGGAAGTAACCGATGCCATCCCTTATAATCCATACATCATGCAACAGGTAGGGTTAAACGTAGCTGTAAACTCTGATGATGCCGAAATGGCCCGCCGCCTCAACCAGGAAGCCGCCAAAAGCGTCAAGTATGGTGGCATGGCTGAAGAAGATGCCCTGAAGATGGTTACCCTTAATCCGGCAACGATGTTACATGTGGCCGACCGTACCGGTAGCATTAAAGTAGGAAAGGACGCTGACCTGGTTTTATGGAGCGATCATCCGCTCAGCATTTATGCCAAAGCAGAAAAAACTATGGTGGATGGTATCATCTATTTCGACCGCGACCGCGATAAAATACTCCGCGATAATATGGCCAGGGAAAAAGCAAGACTGGTTCAGAAAATGATCGGTGCCAAAAAAGGCGGAGAAAGAACAGGTCCTCCGATCCCCTCTTTCCGTCAATCAAATTATTGTGAAGAAGATCATATTGATGACAAAAGCCTTTGGGGAAGGATTGCAGCCCGTATTGCCAACACCGAAAAACAATAATCATTGCTTCGCCGAAAAAATAATAACATGAAAAAATATTCAACCGCCATCATAGTTTTCCTGATCAGCTTTTTCAGCTTATCTGTATTTGCTCAGGAAAATATGTATCCAGCCGCTGCACAAACAGGCACCATCGCCCTCACCAATGGAATGATCCATGTTGGAAATGGCCAGGTGATCGCCAATGGAACCATCGTTTTCAGTAATGGAAAGATCACCGATATCGGCCCTACTGCCTCAGTGGTTGGAGCTACCGTGATCAACCTGAATGGTAAAGATGTTTACCCCGGATTGATCGCACCCAGCACCAACCTCGGATTGATCGAAATATCATCTGTTCGTTCTACCATCGATTACAGCGAACTCGGCGATATCAATACCAGCATCCGTGCCATTGTTGCCTATAATACCGATAGTAAAGTGATCAATACCCTTCGCAGCAATGGTATCCTACTGGCCAATATCGTTCCAAGAGGCGGAACCCTGAGTGGCTCCTCATCTGTTGTACAATTGGATGCCTGGAACTGGGAAGATGCCGCTTATAAAATGGACAATGGTATTCATTTTAATATGCCTGCACTGATCAATCGCCCCAGTCAGGGTGGCGGTGGCAGACGCAGACAAAATGTTGATCAGGAAGATCCCGTAAAACAAGGACTCGACAGGATCGAAGCCGTTCGTAAATTTTTCAGAGAAGCAAAAGCCTATCTCGCTGGGAACAACAACGGTGCAACAAATTTGAAATTTGAAGCCGTGAAAGGCCTCTTCAATCAATCGCAAACATTTTTTGTGCATTGCGACCTGGTAAAAGAAATGATGATGGCCATTGATTTTGCAAAAGAATTCGGATTTAAATTGGTGATCGTAGGTGGTACCGATAGTTGGATGATCGCCGACCAGCTGCAAGCCAATCATGTGGCCGTGATCTTACCCGAACCGCATAGCCTTCCGCCTACCGACGATGATGATATTGACCAGCCCTATAAAACAGGTGCCGCACTGCAAAAAGCAGGCGTGTTGTTCAGTATTTGTTTTGATGGAGGAGATGGATTTTCGCAACAACGCAATCTTCCCTTTGAAGCAGGAACCATGGCAGCTTATGGACTTACCAAAGAAGAAGCACTGAGTGCCATCACCCTCAATGCAGCTAAGATCCTGGGGATCGATGACAGAACCGGCACACTCGAAAAAGGAAAGGATGCCAATATCGTGATCAGCACCGGCGATATCCTGGATATGAAAAGCAGCACCATCACAAAGGCGTATATCCAAGGCCGTGATATCAATTTAGATAATAAGCAAAAACAATTATTCGAACGTTATAAATATAAATACGGCATCAAGTAAAATAACATAACCCGGCCATCTTTTTGATCGTAGGGCCATACCAGTCAATAATCAGTGTTTTCGCTGTAACTTTATGCATACTCGCATCTGTGCGTTAGAATTGCTCATGCAAATAAATGAATATGCAAAAAATTGCCGAATCTGAATTGATCATCAATGATCGCGGCGCCATCTACCACCTCAATCTGCGTCCCGAAGAACTAGCCGATACGGTTATTGTTGCCGGCGACCCCGATCGTGTACCCAAGATCAGCAAGCATTTTGATTCCATAGAGTTCCAACTGAAACACCGCGAATTCATTACTCATACCGGGTATATTGGCAAAAAAAGAATTTCTGTTTTGTCTACCGGCATTGGCCCCGACAATATCGATATCGCCATGAATGAGTTGGATGCATTGGCCAATATTGATTTCAGCAGCAGAACCATCAAAGCTGATTTTCATCCATTACATATTATACGTTTTGGAACATCGGGTTCATTGCAAGCCGATATTCCGGTGGATAGTTTTGTAGCAGCTACGCATGGGCTTGGTTTAGATAATCTGCTCAATTTTTATGCTCATACAAAAGACGAATCCGATGAAGCCATTGCACAGGCATTTATAGAACAATCGGGCATTGATACAAGGATCACACACCCCTATGTTTTCAGCGGAAGTAAATCACTCCTCAATAAATTCAACAACGAATTTCATAAAGGTATCACGGTTACTTGTCCGGGTTTTTATGGCCCCCAGGGCAGGGTACTCCGACTACCACTCCAACACCCCGGACTCATCAATAAGTTCACCCATTTTAATTTCAATCAGCACAGGATTGCTAACTTTGAAATGGAAACTTCTGCCATATACGGATTAGGAAAATTGCTGGGGCATGAATGCCTTAGTATAAATGCAATTGTTGCCAATCGGGTGCTTCAACGTTATTCCAAAGATGGTGAAGCCACCATTGATCAACTGATCAAAAAATCACTGGAAGCCCTAACCGCTTCTTAAATCAATATTGAAGAAACGCTTCGAAACTTAACCCGCTATTATGATCGTTACAAAAAATATTCCCGACTTCACTGCCTCCCCGCATATCGATCAGGTGGGCGTTGAAGAAAGGGCCTCCCGGTTCACCAAACGAAGCATCAAGAATGAGACCAAGATCAATGGCCTGAAACTGGCCCTCAACATGATCGATCTTACCACCCTGGAAGGAAAAGATACTGACGGAAAAGTAAAACAGCTTTGTTATAAAGCCCTGCACTTGCATGATGCTTATCCCGGCCTGCCCACGGTTGCCGCTATCTGCGTTTACCCGTCGATGGTAAAAGTGGCTAAGCAGGCGCTGGGTGATTCTGGTGTGAAAGTGGCTTCCGTGGCTACAGCATTCCCCAGCGGACAAGCACCCAGAGACATCAAACTTCGCGATACAAAATTTGCAGTGGCCAATGGCGCCGATGAAGTGGATATGGTGATCTCCAGGGGAAAATTCTTATCGGGCGAATACAATTTTGTATTTGATGAAATAGCGGCTGTTAAGGAAGCCTGTGGTTCGGCCCGACTAAAAGTGATCCTGGAAACTGGCGAATTAGGTTCTTATGATAAAGTAAGAAGAGCCAGTGATATTGCGATGTATGCCGGTGCAGATTTTATTAAAACCTCTACCGGTAAAATTTCACCGGCAGCTACCATGCCCGTTACCCTGGTGATGCTGGAAGCCATCCGTGATTTTTATTACAAGACCGGAAAAAGGATCGCCATGAAACCCGCCGGCGGAATTTCTAAATCAAAACTGGCCCTGCATTATCTGGTGATGCTGAATGAAGTACTGGGAGAGGCCTGGATGAATAATGAGTGGTTCAGGTTTGGCGCCAGCAGTCTGGCCAATGATATCCTTATGCAATTGATGAAACAAAGAACAGGCGTGTATCAATCGGCCAATTATTTTTCGATTGACTAACACAAATTACGTTTAGTTCGTTTTAAGTAACCCTTAAACGACTTAAACCTTTAAACGATTTAAACCTTTAAGAAAAATGGCAACGCGAAAAAGCAATACCCTCAAACTAAAGTTTGACAGCGCACGCAACCTCTCCCCTGCTCCTGAAAGCAAGAGCGCAGCAAAAATTGAACCGCGGTATGATCTTTTTATCAATGGCAAGTTTGAAAAACCTTTGAGCAAAAAATATTTCAGCACCATCAATCCAGCTACAGAAGAAAAATTATCGGAAGTAGCTGATGCCAATGCTGCTGATGTGAACAAGGCAGTCGTTGCCGCCAGAACAGCCTACGATAAGGTTTGGAAAAAGATGCCGGCAAAAGAAAGAGCAAAATATATTTACCGCATCGCGAGGATCATGCAGGAGCGGGCAAGAGAATTTGCTGTGGTGGAAACTTTAGATGGAGGCAAACCCATTCGCGAAAGCCGTGATTTTGATATCCCTACCGCAGCCAATCATTTCTTTTACTATGCAGGCTGGGCCGATAAACTGGAATATGCATTTCCCAACCGTACAGCAAAACCATTGGGTGTAGCCGGACAGATCATTCCCTGGAATTTCCCCCTGCTCATGGCCGCATGGAAGATCGCTCCGGCCTTGGCCACAGGAAATACCGTGGTTTTAAAACCAGCAGAAACAACACCGCTCACTGCATTGAAACTGGCAGAGATCATACAAGAAGCCGATCTGCCACCGGGTGTGGTGAATATCATTACCGGCGCCGGTGCCACTGGTGCTGCGTTGGTTAATCATCCCGATATCAACAAGATCGCTTTTACCGGATCAACAGCAGTTGGTAAGATGATTCAACATGCCATCGCTGGCACGAATAAAAAAGCAACACTTGAACTGGGTGGCAAAGCCGCCAATATAATCTTCGATGATGCGCCCCTCGATCAGGCAGTAGAAGGTGTGATCAATGGCATCTTCTTCAACCAGGGACATGTATGTTGTGCGGGCTCAAGATTATATGTGCAGGAATCGGTGTTCAAAGAAGTTATTAGAAAATTAAAGGACAGGATGGAAACCCTGATCGTGGGCGACCCGCTGGATAAGAATACAGATATCGGCGCCATCAATTCGCGGCAACAACTGGATATCATCAATAATTATTTAAAGATCGGCAAACAGGAAGGTGCCGAGATGTACCAGAGTTCCTGCAACCTGCCAAGAAAAGGATTCTTTTGCAAACCAACCATATTCACCAATGTGGCACAGTCGAACCGCATTGCTCAGGAAGAAATTTTTGGACCGGTGCTGGCGATACAGAGTTTTAGAACAGATGATGAGGTCATTGAAAAAGCAAACAATACTCCATTCGGACTATCGGCCGGTATCTGGACAGACAAAGGCTCCAAGATCTTTAACCTTAGCTCCAAAATGAGAGCAGGTGTTGTTTGGGCAAATAGCTTTAATAAATTCGATCCTAGTTCACCCTTTGGAGGATATAAGGAAAGCGGATATGGAAGAGAGGGAGGATTGCATGGGCTGTCGGGGTATGTCAATCTCGTTTAAGGGTTTAATTCGTTTAAGGGTTTAAGTCGTTTAATTCGTTTAAGGTTATGGTATACGTGAAAAAAACATTTTTTAGCGTTTTTTAACCCTTAACAATAATAAAATAATATCGAATTTCAAGTCGTTAAAAACGCACTAAAGTGGCAACAATTAAACGATTTGAAGATATTGAATCTTGGAAAGTCAGTCGTGAATTATGTAAAAAGATCGGCAGATTAATGGATTCTGAAATGT
>CAIRHQ010000244.1 GCA_903878475.1 uncultured Bacteroidota bacterium
GGTGAATTTTACCAGGTGAGGAGATCCTGTATTGAGTAGGGTATAGGAAGCATGCTGATCCACCTGGTTCACATCCTGCATTTTTAGTCGAACCAATCCTCCGATCTCGATCTCCGCCTCATGATCACCATCGATGGCTTTGAACCGGTAACTGCTTCTATGGATTCCAGAATGATAGGCAAATTTGGTAAGGCAGCGACCACCATTTCCGCACATGGTACTTTCATTGCCATCGGCATTGTAATACATCATTTTAAAATCGTAACCTTCCAGTTTATTCAACAACATCAATCCATCGGCACCAATACCCATTCTTCTGTTGCACAGATGGGCGATCTGTTCTTTGGTCCAGGTAGGTATCTGTTGCTCGCGGTTATCAAAAATGATAAAATCATTTCCGGTGCCCTGATATTTATAAAAATTAAACAGCATTAAATTTGATTGGATATGATATTAAGTGTTTTTTTGATCAATTGGTCTACCGCGGCGTCTCCGTCTTTACTGAATTCTTTGCTGATGCGATTGGCCACGATGGCACTCAGCGAAACTGTTTGATGCCCCAGCACTTTCCCCATGCCGTAAATGGCAGCGGTTTCCATTTCAAAATTGCTGATGCGATGCTGGCCAAAAGTAAAACTGGTTAGCTGGTCAATGAGTTTTGGTTGGGTAAGTCCCATCCTGAGCACCCTTCCCTGCGGGCCATAGAAACCTGGACAAGTAACCGTTATGCCCTGATGAAATCCTTCCACAAAATGTTTCAGCAAGTTCATGCCTGCGTTACTGATATATGGTGCCGATACGCCGGTATTCATTTGCGTATGAGTATTGAATGCCTGCAACAGTTGTTTTTCTTCTTCATTGTTATTGTGCAGGTAATAATTCATGAGGTTATCCAATCCCAGTCCGTGCGAACTGGCTACCCAACTGTCTACCGGAATTTCTTTCTGCAATGAACCTGATGTGCCCACACGAATGATCTGCAGTGAACTTAGTTTTTCTTTGATGGTGCGGGTGGTTAGATCAATATTCACCAGTGCATCCAGTTCATTCATCACGATATCGATATTATCGGGACCGATGCCGGTGCTGACACAACTGATCCTTTTCTTTCCGATATAGCCGGTATGGGTAATGAATTCGCGGTGCTGGTTACGGACCTCCACGGTATCGAAGTACTTGCTAACTTCCTTAACCCGGTCGGGGTCGCCCACGGTGATGATGGTTCCAGCAATTTCTTCGGGACGGCAATTGAGGTGGTAGATGGCACCCCGTTTATTGATGATTAATTCTGAAGCTGCGATAGGCTGCATAAAATATTTTGATAAAATTACCCTATTTTTGCATCGGAAAAAATGAAATAGGGGATTGTTTTAATGCATGGTGCCAATTCTTTCTTTTTCATGATTTTTATGGTCCTGTAGCCGAGTGGCTAGGCAAAGCTCTGCAAAAGCTTCTACACCAGTTCGAATCTGGTCGGGACCTCCAACTATTGAAACGCCATTGCGTGTAGGGCCTGTTCTGCTGATAAAGGCAGAGTAATCTAACATGTTCAATGGCGTTTTTTATTTTACTATTATGATCATAAAAATTATTCACTGGCTAGGCGTTATTGCCTGCATCGTATTGATCGTTGCTTGTTTTATGCCCTGGGCACATTATGCCGACGGACAGATCGATCAGCATTTTACCGGATTCTATAGTTACCACAATGATTATGGCAAACCGGGAAAATATTTAGTGGGGATGGGCGTGCTGGTGCTGGCCTGTATGTTACTTCAAAAAATTTGGGCTAAACGGGTGAACCTTTTCTTATGTGCCCTGATGGTGGGCTATACCATTAAATCCTATGTATTGTTTGGTTCCTGCTACAACAATTACTGTCCTGAAAAGGAACTTGGCATCTACCTGATGCTGGGCGCTTCCATCATGATGCTCATCGCCAGTATCTTTCCCAGTATGAAACTGGAAAATAAACAGGGCTAAGCTTTCTATTAATTTTTCTTCACTTCTTTTATCCAGGCATCTTTGAGGGTAACAGTGCGGTTGAATACCGGCTTTTCGGGGCTGCTGTCCTTATCCGGACAAAAATATCCCTTCCTGATAAATTGGTAACGGCTACCCATAGGCGCATGCTGCAGGGCTGGCTCCAGATAAGCCTCTTTGATGACCTGCAATGAATCGGGGTTGATATAGTCCTTGAAATCTCCCTCTTCAGAAGAAGGATCTTCCACTTTGAATAAACGGTCGTAAAGCCTGATCTCGGCGCGCACAGCATGTGCGGCACTAACCCAATGGATGGTGCCTTTTACCTGAATGCCCGATTCATCTCCACCACTTTTGGTGCCGGGTATATAGCTCGCCTGTATCTCTGTTATCTGGCCATTTTCATCTTTAGTGAATCCTTCGCATTTGATGATATAGGCACTTTTTAATCGAACCATGGCACCCGGTGCCAGCCGGAACCATTTTTTGGCGGGCACTTCCATAAAATCTTCGCGCTCGATCCATAATTCTTTGCTGAAAGGAAGTAAGCGGGTTCCCATAGTTTCCAATGGACCATTTTCACTGGTCAGTTCTTCGGTCGTTCCTGCTTCATAGTTCGTGATCACCAGTTTTATCGGATCCAGTACCGCCATGGCACGATGTGCGGTATGGTTAAGGTCTTCGCGCAAGCAGAATTCCAGCAAACTGAAATCGGTTAGGTTCTCGCGTTTGGCGATACCGATCTTATCGCAAAAATTACGGATGCTTTCAGCCGTAAAACCCCGGCGGCGCATACCACTGATGGTAGGCATGCGGGGATCATCCCAACCTTGTACATGTTTTTCGTTCACGAGTTGCAGTAATTTGCGTTTACTCATTACCGTATACGACAGGTTGCGGCGGGCAAATTCATATTGATGCGAAGGGAATATTTCCAGTTTTTCAATCAGCCAATCGTACAACTCCCGGTGCGGCACAAATTCCAATGTACAAATAGAATGGGTGATCTGCTCCAGTGAATCACTTTGTCCGTGGGCAAAATCGTACATCGGATAAATGCACCAGGTATCGCCGGTGCGGTGATGGTGGGCATGCTTGATGCGATAGATCAGCGGATCACGCATCAGCATATTGGTGTGTGCCATATCTATTTTGGCACGCAGGGTTCTGCTGCCATCGGCAAATTCACCGTTCTTCATACGGGTGAACAGGTCGAGGTTTTCGGCAATGGAGCGGTTTCGGTAAGAACTGTCTTTACCCGGTTCAGTTGGCGTGCCTTTCAAAGTGGCGATCTCTTCAGCGGTACTGTCATCTACATAGGCCAGTCCT
Source organism: uncultured Bacteroidota bacterium (assembly GCA_903878475.1). Lineage (GTDB taxonomy): Bacteria > Bacteroidota > Bacteroidia > Chitinophagales > Chitinophagaceae > Ferruginibacter. The sequence continues at coordinate 3,313 of CAIRHQ010000244.1, forward strand.
TTGTTGATGAGGGTAATGGCATACTGGTATAATTCCTCAAAATAATCAGAGGCATACAATTCGTTCTTCCAGTCAAAGCCCAGCCATTTAATATCTTCTTTGATGCTGTCTACATATTCTGTTTCTTCTGTTACCGGGTTGGTATCATCAAAACGCAGATTGGTATATCCGGGGTATTTTTTTGTCAGTCCGAAATTCAGGCAGATGCTGGTGGCATGTCCCATATGCAAATAACCATTGGGTTCGGGAGGGAACCGGGTAACAATGGATTTGTATTTACCAGCGGCGAGATCGGCTTCAATGATCTCTTCTAAAAAATTAAGGCTCTTTTCTTCACTCATCTTTTTTGAATTGAAGGGCAAATTTACGATAAGATAGCCGAATTCTGAATGGCTTAGCTGGGATTACTAGAACTTGCTCTTTCAAGCATTTGAATGATCTTATCCAGCTTCTGTATCTCAATCTCATTCAGCCTTATTTGCAGGGCTTCAATTTCTTTTTTGGCTTCTACATTGGTGGTAAAATCAGCCTGGGCTTGTACGCGGTCGCGCTCGTTCTGACGATTCTGTGCCATCATGATGATGGGGGCTGCATATGCCGCCTGGGTAGAGAAGATCAGGTTCAGCAGAATAAATGGATACACATCCCAATGCCGGATGATGCCCACTACATTCAATACCATCCATATGATCACAAAAAGGGTTTGGGCAATGATGAATGTCCAGGATCCCATGCCATTGGCAACGGCGTCGGCTATACGCTGCCCAATGCTAAATGATTCGATGTGTTGGGTATGCCAGTTTTTTGATGTCATGCGTTTGTATTTATAGGTAAAAAAAATCCGTTGCTTTTCGGTCA
>CAIRHQ010000245.1 GCA_903878475.1 uncultured Bacteroidota bacterium
GATGTTACCATCCGGCAAACCGGACAAGGTGAGCAGGAAAAAGAAACCTCTAAATTTTTGGGACAAGCATTAGCCATCGCGCTGGGACTTATCTTCCTGATCCTGGTATTGCAGTTCAATTCCATGAGCAAGCCGTTCATTGTGCTTACTGAAATATTCTTCTCAGTGATCGGTGTGTTATTGGGTTATGCCCTTACGGGAATGACGATCGCAACGATCATGTTGGGTGTGGGTATTGTAGGATTAGCAGGTATCGTGATCAAGAACGGAATTTTATTGATCGAGTTTACCGATGAACTGCGCGGAAGGGGTATGCGTACCCGTGAGGCTGCTATCCAGGCCGGTAAGATCAGGATCATTCCGGTATTGCTGACGGCCCTGGCTACTATGCTGGGACTGCTGCCACTGGCGGTAGGTTTCAATATCGACTTCCAGTCATTCTTCCAGACCCTGAATCCGCATATTTATTTTGGCGGTGATAGTGTGGTGTTCTGGGGGCCCTTAAGCTGGACCATCATTTATGGTTTGATCTTCGCCTTCTTCCTTACGCTGATCATGGTGCCCAGTATGTACCTGATCGCCGAAAGATTGCGCAGGCCAATGGAAAGATTCTATGGCACCCGTTATATTGCCCTGATCGGCTTTACCGGACCTTTCTTCTTCCTCTTTGTGGGCATCATGTATGCCGTTAAGCGGCTGCAAGGCAAGAAAGTATGGAATGGATTGATGAAAGACAGCAAGGAGAAAACAGTATAGTTTACAAAAGAATAATTTATAAAAATGCCCCGGTGATGAACCGGGGCATTTATCGTTATAACATAGCAGTATATACAACACCTGATTGAACTGATGTTCACCGATTGGTGATTTTTCAGATCAATGCTAACATAGCCCTCCTTCGCCATGGTTGGGTCATGGCATAATAAGCATGCATTCACCATTAATGGCAAACTCATTCAGTTAAGGAGCAAGAAAAACTATTTTTTCTTGAACCAGCCCCCCATGCGGAAAATTAAAAATAATACTACCGCAATGATTACGATGGTAAACAGGATCACATTGAAATCAAATGTTGCTATTAGCATAGTTAAAGTGTTTTAATATAAATATTCAGGTCGTTTTTCTGAGTTTCCGTTAATTGAACGATCAATTTTGAATAGGCTGTCAATAAAGCCGTAAAGTCGGCAGTACTGATCTTTGCATTGTCGTTGGTTGAAATATATTTTGAGGAAGTTGAGCGAACAACATCATCAAAACCACTCGTATTGATGTTTAGTCTTGCAAAAAATACAGTAAGTTTTTTAAAATTTGCAAAATGAAAAACAATATTGGCTGCCGGATCTACCTCTCCAAAAATATTTTCATCCAGTGTAAGACCCTTGCTGGGGTTAATTAATCCTGTTTTGCAAGTGGATATACCCCAATAACAACCACAGGCCCCATTTTGGGTAGCTGGGTTCCAGCAGATACAGCAATCTGAAAAAAAGCATACGGAACTGCAGGTTGATTGTCCGGGTCCGCATGAGCATGATGCACCTGCAATTTTTCCGGGATCCTGTGCATTGGCTGCATAGGAAAATAAATGCATGACTAAAATAATAAAAATCTTTTGGGTACGTTTCATTTTATTTATTTTTTAAAATTATTCCTACCTCCAGATAAGGCGCTGTGTCGGAATGTTCCGCCGCCGGCACAGATCATCTTATGTTGTTACTCACCGTATTTGCGCACTCATGGCTTGGTGGTATTTCGGATCATGCATGCCAACCAGTATATTGTTTTCTAGGTATCAATCTAATAGATCATGGGATTGGATTCGTTAGATAAACTCAGGATTCAAATGTAGATAGCTCCAATGAAAAATTTACAGGAAAAACAACTGATAAAGGGAAGAAAATCACCGAATGCGTAGTATGAAAAATGCCTGATGGTCAGGATATTAAAATAGGGCTGAAAGCCCTATTATTTTTTTGAATATTTATAAGTTAGTCGGCGTATTGCACCAATGACCTTTTAAAGGCCTCGTAGTTTTTTTTGTAGCGATTAAAAGCTGCCTGGTTTTTATATTTTATGCCCAGCACCCAACTCACATTCAGCTCCTCATTTTTCTTTTCCTGGTAGCTTCTGGAATAGGATCCGTCCTTGGCCGTAATGGTCCACCATTTGGTTTCCTGTTTACCGGAAAACTTAGATTGTGTATTGCTTATTTTTTCAGTGGGTTTCAACGCGATATCGTTAGCCTCTCCATTCCACTGCGGCGAAAACACATAGAACTGCACAAGCTTATCGGGAGAAGTAAAGACAGCACTCTCGTAACCCTGCGCCGCACTGGCCGATTTTAATGATCCTTTGGCGGTAAAGCCTGACGGATATTTTATATCAAACCAGGCGCCTTTATAGATTTTGATTTGGGCAAAACTGGTAAAATTTATACAAATTAATAGAAGAGCAACAGTCGTTTTTTTCATTTAATGATTAATTATAAATGGCAATAGAATAATTCTTCCTTTCTAACCTGTTTGCTAATGTCATGAGTAAGGGTCATTATTTGGCGAAGATGGGGGATAAGTATTTAGTCTGCTCTCCATGTAACACCAAGGTGTTTAGCTATTAAAGGTAAATTAAACTGTTAAAACAGGCTAAAATACTCATGGACTCCACAAATTATATTCACTGATGATTTGCAATCTTGAATCCCTGTTTTCTCAATTGCCATTTTATCAGAAATGATCAGGCAGTTTTTAGTAGTAGCCAAGTATAAAATCACACTATATACCCACTTTGTGGTATTGCACATGCAAATTATTATTATGAAATTGCACTTAATAAGCAAGAAAACATATTGACTCTTTACAGTAAAACATTTATTTGAATGTAAAATCTCAATAAATACAAATGAAAAAACGGCTCCTTATTATTCACTTTCCCGCCAACGTTGACACACCCTATTGTAAGAGACATAAAATCTGTAACAGAGGGTTATTTATTTTAAAAGTACAATTATGAAAAAATTACTTGCATTATTTATTTTTTATTTTATTGTATTAAACTTGGTAGCCCAAGACTTTGACTTTGCAATAGGCAAACTCGGAAAAACCGGTCCTGTTTTGACAATTGATAGAAATGCAGCATGCGCAGCATTATCAAAAAATCTATTAGTTGCATCAAACATAAAAGAAACATATACAACTGTTGAATTGATGAAAGTTAACGATAATTACGCCTTAGTATTTAGTGGTGCTAAATACAAGACTACTTTTGCTGTAAAAGTTATTGACAACAATTTGCTTGCCAAAGTAAAAGTTTCTTGCACAACAACTGGACCAACTTGCGCATTAGATGGTTATGCTTGCGTACCTACATCGGACGTTGGCTCTTGTGCATGTACAGCTTGTCCAAATAATGAAACTTGCACTAAGACGTGCAGTTCTGATTCGTTAATTCAATAGAAGTCAGTAAGCCGCTAATTATAATAGTAAAAGAAGATTATAGATGTCTTAATATTAGCTTTAGCGGCTTTGTAATTTATCAGTCTGCAAAGATTCTATGTGGCAAAATATAGAGTCGGTAATTTTCTTGTTAATTTTTTATATGCTATCAACAGCTGTTTATCTGGCATAAGTATACTATTACTTATTATCCATTTTAACTGATATCATTTTTAGTTTTTCTGAACAGTTACATTCTTACTTAAAGTTTTAAAGCGAACACCATTTTTTGCTCAACTGTGATGGTGATATGCTCTGTTTTACTGCAATGCATATTCCTAACCGTCCGGAATTTCCAGAATGTGTTCCCGCCATCACAATACATTGCACACCGTTTTGTAATGCATTTAATGCTTTATCCTTCATTTTTATAGATTCAATAATTAAGCCGCAAGATCTATATCCTTGGGCTTTATTTTATATGCGCATCCTTCTTATTCCCATCCGTATCCAGTTCCACTATTTCATATCCCAGCTTTTGCAATCCGGGTAAGATTTTTGCCTTATCACCCACCAACAATATATTCATCTTATCAGCTACCAGCCATTTTTTAGCCAAAGCATCCACTTCTTTTTTGGTTAAACCGGATAAGATCTTGTTCTGTGTTTGAACAAAATTTACTGGTAAATTATAATCGAGTATCCGCCTGATGAATCCTGCTTTTTGTACACCGGTCTCATATTTCAACGCATCGCTTTGCCCAATGGCATTCTTCGTAAAGATCAATTCATCTGCGCTGAGGCTATTGGCCGCATAATTCTTAATGATCTTCATCGTTTCAGTTAATGCACTATCAGTTGCATCGGCACGAATGCCCGAGCTGAACGTAAAGGCTCCGGTATATTCATCGGCACTGAAAGAAGAGCGGGCACCATAGGTCCAGCCCTTTTCTTCGCGGAGGTTCATGTTGAGGTGACTGTTGAACGAACCGCCCAGCACATAGTTCATCACATTTGATTTATAAAACTCTCCGGTGGCATCAAACTTCATTCCGGTTACATATCCCACCCTGAATTCGGTTTGCGCTCCCTTGGGCACATCTACCAGGTAGATCCTTGTTTTGCTAATGGCTGGGGCAGCTGTGGGCTTGGCCAAATTGATCTTCTTATTCGGCAGTTTATTCAGGAAGGCCAGTTTGGGTTCTATTTCCGATTGGGTGATATCGCCCACTACTACCACCTTAGTTCCCTGTGAGGTCATATAGTCGTTGTAGTATTGCTGGATATCTTTCAGGCCCATATTCTTTATCGTATACTCAGTACCGTTATCGCTCATGCCTAAAATATTGTCGGCTCCGTAACTCAGCCTATTGTACACTTCAGTAGCGATCGTTGCAGGCTGCGATTTCATTTGTTTAAATCCTTCCAGGGCCTGCTTTTGTAAACGGTCGAATGCATCAGTTGTAAAATTCGGATTGAAGATCCTTTCCTCCAGCAGTTCCAGTGTTTTGTCGATATTCTTTTTCAAACACTGCACATTGATATTGATGCTGTTGAAATCATTGCTGAAACTGATATTGCTGCCCAGTTTCTGTAATTCCACCGCCATCTGCTCAGCCGAATATTTTTTAGTGTCTTCATTCATCATGCTGGCTACCATGCCCGCCAGTCCTATCTTTGAGGTATCATTGGCCTGTGCCAGATGACCGCCGGGGATACTGATAGAAAGCGTTACGGTAGGCAGTTCTGTATTTTGCGCTCCAATGATCTTCATGCCATTGGGCAGGTCTTTTTTCCAGAAAGGAGGCACTTTCACCACAGGGTTGGGGCCATTGCCCGGAACTTTATTCCTATCGAAATTATCCTTGCCCTTTACATACTTCAATCCATCGTAGCCATAATTGGGTTTGGTATAATTGCTCATGTCTACGGTGTAATTGTCTGGAGCAGCGATCATCTTGTCCTTATCCTGGCCCTTGGTGATCACGCTAACGGTTACACTATGTTTATCTTTTATGTACTCATTGTACACACGCCATACATCTTCTTTGGTAACGGAACGGTACATATCCAGCATATTACCGATCTGGTTGGGATTGCCGGTATAAGTTTGAAAAGCGGCGAGCTGCGAAACTTTTCCGGATACACTTTGCAGCCGGTTGATGTATTGCGATTCAATTCCACCTTTGAACTTTTCGATGTCTTCGTCGATCACACCCCGTTTTTCAAAACCGGCCAGGGCATCGGTAAGCATGGAATCCATGGCAGCAAGTGATTTGCCCGGGAAGGGCGTGATGCGGAAAGCAAATTCACCGGCCAGTTCACTGAGCTGACTGGAAGCGCTTGCCTGCAGTGCTTTTTTGGGTTTAACCAGTTGCTGGTACAGGATGGATGTTTTTCCTTGTCCTAGTATTTGGGCCAGACAAGCCAGTGCAGCCATATCTTTATTATAATCGGCTACAGTAGGAAATACTTTTGATAATTGTGGAAGCCGTGCATAGTTATCGGTATAAGAAACATATCGGTTAGATTCAATATTGACCTTGGGCAAAACTGTTTTTTGTACATCGGGTCCTTTAGGAATAGCACTGAAATATTTCTCGGCCAGTTTCACCACTTCGGCTGTATTCACATCGCCACCAATGGTAAGCGTGGCATTATTGGGTCCGTACCAGCGGAGGAAAAAATTCTTCAGGTCATTTACATTCACGCGGTTCAGGTCTTCAATATAACCAATGGTAAGCCAGCTAAGCGGATGTCCGTAAGGATATAAATTCTTAGAAGCAAATTCTCCTGTTAAGCCATAGGGGCGGTTATCATAGTTTTGTCCGCGTTCATTCTTTACCGTGCTGCGTTGATTTTCAAATTTTTCCTGAGTAACTGCATCCAGCAAGAAGCCCATGCGGTCTGCTTCCAGCCAAAGCATTTTTTCCAGTTGATTGCTGGGCGCCGTCTCATAATAATTGGTACGATCTGTATTGGTACTGCCATTCAATGTTCCCCCCGATTCGGTCACTATCTTAAAATGAATACCTTTTCCAACATGGTCACTGCCTTCAAACATCATGTGTTCAAAAAAATGCGCAAAACCACTCTTGCCGATCTCTTCCCGGGCACTGCCCACATGATACGTAACATCTACATGCACAATGGGATCACTATGATCTTCATGGATCACTAAAGTGAGTCCGTTGGGCAATACATATTTTGAATAGGGGATGATGAGGTCCTTGCCATTCATATCCACTTTTTCGATCAGTCTGGCCTGGCTCATGGCGGCAGTCTGGAATAAAAATAACAAGATGGCGGAGATAAAGATTTTCATACGCATAGCAATTGTTTTAGGAGGTTAAAGGTAAACGCAAAAAAGCACACCAATCACTGCCTTTCATCAAATTTTTGCCCCCCGAACAAACTATTCTTCGTTAATTTTGGAGAAACTAAATCACCATGCGCAACAACCACGAAATAGACTACAAAATTTACGGCGAAGAGCTTCAATTCGTTGAAATTGAACTCGATCCCAATGAAAGCGCCATTGCCGAAAGCGGGGCTTTTATGATGATGGACAATGGCATTGAAATGCAAACCATGTTTGGCGATGGCAGCCAGCAACAAGACAATAGCCTGCTGGGCAAACTCTTCAGTGCGGGCAAAAGGCTGCTGGTGGGAGAGAGCCTGTTCATGACCGCCTTTACCAATACCAGTGCCGGAAAGAAAAGAGTAAGCTTTGCTGCACCGTATACCGGAAAGATCATTGCCTTCGACCTGCAACAACTGGGTGGAAAGGTGATTGCCCAGAAAGATGCTTTTTTATGTGCCGCCAAGGGCGTGAGCATTGGCATTGAGTTTCAGAAAAAATTAGGAACCGGCATTTTTGGCGGTGAAGGTTTCATCATGGAAAAACTGGAAGGCGATGGATTGGCCTTTGCCCATGCCGGTGGTTATGTGATCGAACGCGAATTACAGGCAGGCGAAATACTGAAAGTAGATACGGGCTGCGTAGTGGCCTATACTCCTTCGGTTGATTTTGATGTGGAATTCATCAGTGGTATCAAGAACTGGATGTTTGGCGGCGAAGGTTTGTTCTTTGCGATATTAAAAGGCCCCGGAAAGGTTTGGCTGCAGTCTTTACCCATCAGCCGACTGGCAGGAAGGATAATGCAGTATAGTACCACAACCCGCAAGGAAGAGGGAAGCATCCTGGGTGGACTGGGTAATTTACTCGACGGAAGAGAATAGAAGCAAATCAGTATTAAAAAATATAAGCCGGAAAATATTTTCCGGCTTTTTAAAAAATAAATTTGGACGGTAATTTCCTTTAATCGTATATTTGCGATATAAGATATTAAAAACTATGGCCGTTCATAAAAAAGAAGCATTTACCCAGAAGGAACAGGACCTGGCAGCCTTTGCCAAAGCCTTGGCACACCCGGCCCGCATTTCCATTTTAAAAGTACTGGCGCTAAGGAATGAATGTATCTGCGGCGAGATCGTAGATATATTGCCACTGGCACAATCCACCGTTTCGCAGCATTTAAAAGAATTAAAACAGGCAGGCCTGATCAACGGCACCGTAGACGGACCAAGGTCATGCTATTGCATCAACTGGAAGGCTTTTGAAAAGTTCATGGGCGAATTCAGTTTTCTGTTCAATAAATTGAAGGGGCAGAATGCGAAGGCGTGTTGTTGAATCGTTGAATTGTTGAATTGTTGAATTGTTGAATTGTTGAATTGTTGAATTGTTGAATTGTTGAATTGTTGAATTGTTGAATCGTTTGGGGTTTATAAAGTTAATTGATCATCACTCTAATTCATGAATGATATTGGAGGTAAAACAAATACTATGCAAACAGAATCACAGATCAAAGCCATGGTTAAAGAAAAATATGCAGCCATCGCTTCTCAGGAAAAAGAACAAAATGAATCATCCTGCTGCGGCGCCACCAGCTCTTGTTGCGGCACCGAGGTATATACCATCATGTCGGATGATTATACGAAAATGGAAGGGTATAATCCGGATGCTGATCTCGGACTGGGATGCGGATTGCCCACCGAACACGCAAAAATAAAATCCGGCGATACCGTGATCGACCTGGGTAGCGGTGCCGGCAACGATGCCTTCATTGCCCGCAGGATCGTGGGTGAAACAGGCAGGGTGATCGGGATCGACTTTACCGATAAAATGATCGAAAAAGCCAGGGCCAATGTTGAAAAACTGGGATTCAATAATGTAGAATTCCGCGAAGGCGATATTGAACATATGCCCGTTACCGCCAATACCGCCGATGTAGTGGTAAGCAATTGTGTATTGAACCTGGTGCCCAATAAATTCAATGTGTTGAAAGAAGTATATCGCGTATTGAAACCCGGTGGACATTTCAGTATTTCTGATATCGTATTACAGGGACAAATACCCGCCGAATTACAACAGGCTGCCGAAATGTATGCTGGTTGTGTGGCAGGCGCCATTCAAAAAGAAGTATATCTCGAGATCATCGCGTCTACGGGGTTCGCCAATATCAAACTGCAAAAAGAAAAAGCCATCGTCATTCCGGACGGTATCTTAAAAGAATATTTGGATGAAGAAAAAATGGAGCTCTATAAAAAAAGCAATACCACCATTTATTCTATCACCGTATATGCCGAAAAGCCTTTAACAGCCCCTGCTGAAAAAGAAGCCTGCTGCGGTGGAACAGGATGTTGTAATTAATTATTTACCGAAACTACTGCTACATGAGTGCAAACCAATGCGCCCCTGCATCCAACAGAAAACAACTGAGTTTTCTGGACCGATACCTCACCCTATGGATCTTTATCGCCATGGGCATCGGTGTTGCGCTGGGATATTTTATCCCGGGTACGGCCACATTTATTAATTCATTTCAATCGGGCACTACCAATATTCCTATTGCCATTGGATTGATACTGATGATGTATCCGCCACTGGCAAAAGTGAAATATGAAGAGCTCGGGAAAGTATTTTCCAATATTAAGATACTCTCTTTGTCGCTGCTGATGAACTGGGTCATTGGTCCAATTTTAATGTTCCTGCTGGCCATCATTTTTTTGCATGGTTATCCTGAGTATATGGTAGGACTGATCATGATCGGTCTAGCCCGTTGCATCGCCATGGTAATTGTATGGAATGAACTGGCCGACGGAAACAGAGAGTATGCGGCAGGGTTAGTAGCCTTCAATAGCATCTTTCAGGTATTGTTCTATTCCTTGTTTGCCTGGATATTTGTTACCGTGCTTCCCGGATATTTTGGATTGAAAGGATTAAAAGTAGATATCAGCATCCGACAGATCGCCTACAGTGTATTCATCTACCTGGGCATTCCTTTTCTGGCCGGTTTCCTGAGTCGTTACTTCCTGATACGCTGGAAGGGGAAGGACTGGTATGAACAAAAATTCATTCCGAGGATCAGTCCCATCACCTTAATTGCCCTGCTGTTCACCATTCTGGCCATGTTTGGATTAAAAGGAGAAATGATCGTACATATTCCATTTGATGTATTGCGCATTGCAATTCCCTTGCTGATCTATTTTGCCATTATGTTCCTGGTTACTTTTTTTATGGGGAAATCATTGGGGGCCGACTATTCACAAAATGCTGCCCTGTCATTTACCGCTGCCGGAAATAATTTTGAATTGGCCATTGCCGTTTCAATCGGTGTATTTGGCATCAACAGCGGAGAAGCTTTTGCAGGCGTGATTGGTCCTCTGGTAGAAGTACCCGCCCTGATCGCCCTCGTGAATGTAGCGTTCTGGTTGCGGAAGAAATATTATTCAACACCCGCGAAAGTATAATGCATGAAAAAGAAGATCCTGTTTGTATGTATTGAAAACAGCAATCGCTCACAAATGAGTCAGGCCTTTGCAACAATGTATGGTGGTGAAGAAGTGGAAGCTTATAGCGCAGGTAGCAAACCCAGTGGTATCGTTAATCCCAAGGCCATTGCGGCCATGAAAGATCTGGGTTATGATCTGGCAGCACATGATTCTAAATCATTGGATGAGGTAAAAGCATTTGCGCCCTTTGATGCGGTGGTTACCATGGGATGCGGCGATGCCTGTCCCTGGATGCCCGCCAAACAATTCATCGATTGGCAGATCCCCGATCCAAAACATATGGAACCAACTGCTTTTAATGAAGTACGTGATCTGATAGCAGACAAAGTAAAATCCCTGTTGAAAGCATTATAAAAAAAAGATCCCGCAAATTGCGGGATTTTTTTTTATGCAATGAATTAATTTCTGCTCGATAATTTGGAAAGCAGTCGCAGTATTTCCAGATACAACCAAATAATGGTAACCATTAAGCCAAAGGCGCCATACCATTCCATATATTTTGGAGCACCTAATTGTGCACCGTTCTCGATCATATCGAAATCAAGTATCAGGTTCAGGGCTGCAATGGCTACTACAAATAAAGAGAAACCAATGCCCATCAAACTACCCTCATGTAAAAAGGCGATATCAATACCAAAGAAACTGATGACCCAGGTAAGTAGGTAAAACACTGCAATACCCATGGTTGCCGTCATCACAATGGCTTTGAATTTTTGAGTGGCCTTAATGATCCCGAAACTATACAGCAGGTACATGGCAATGGCTGTTCCAAAGGTGAGTCCAACCGCATTGATGATCAGATTCGGTGCTTTGGCAGCAAACGCATAATTATATTGTGCCGAAATAGCACCCACAAATAAACCTTCTAACAAGGCATAGGCGGGGGCCAGGTAAGGGGACCATTCTTTTTTAAAGATCAATACAATGGCAACTCCCAGTCCGCCGAAAGCACCGATCAGGATCAGTGGCATCACATTGCCACCTCCAGCAAATTCTTTCCAGGAATAAAAGGCAGCACCCATTACCATTAAGAACAGGAACCCAAATTTGTTGAGTGTTCCTCTCACCGTCATGGCGTTGTCGGTGTTAACTACATTATCGAGTACAGTATCCTTGAACCTGTTTTCTGATAAAGCCGGATTGCCGGATTTAAATAAAGCCATAGTAGTAAAATTTAGAAGCTAAAAATAAAGAAAAATTATTGAAATCATATTGTCCCATTAACGGTTCACCCCTGGGTATTTGTTCACGGTTTCAAACTCGTAACAGTTTTTTGCTTTCAGTTTTTTGATCAGCTGACTCAATTCGCTGGAGTCTGCTGCATCGGCAAATGTTTGGTCATGCGCCAGCAATACCAGGTGTCCATCGGTACGGTTAAGATGATTGATAAAAAATTTATCGATCCTGTCGAGCATTTCATCAGCACCAAATTTCAGTTTGTTCTGATTGTCGAATTGCCATTCCAGGTCCCAGCCCATTTCGGTATATCCCACTGCGGCTAAACTATCGGCGGTAGCCTTACTGGCTTTCAGGTCGGTGCTGTTGATATTGCCTACCCTCCAGATATTCCTTCCCGGCGTGCGAATGATCTGGCTGCTCAGGTGCAAACTGTCGGCACATCTTTTAAAATCATTGATCACCCCCTCAGGTTCCTGATAGAACCTTGCATAGTGGTTGTGAAATGCATGGGTATAGCTATGGTTGGCAATTTCAAAATAAGGGGAATGCGATAAACTGTCGAACAATGCCCTTTGTTCCCTTCCATAATACACCTGCTCACCAATGATAAAAAGCGTAACCGGTACCGCTTCTTCTTTGATGATATGCATCATATTCCGGGTGCCTTTATTGGGGCCATCGTCGAAACTGAGGTAGATGGTCTTCCCTATTTTCTTAGGCGGGATGACCTTCTTTATAGCCGTGATCGGACTATCGCCTGCCGGGTGCTTTTTGTTACCGGGCACCACTACAATTTTTGGTTCATGCTGCTGACAGGCAGTAAAAACAACGGCGATAATAGAAACGGAGAATGCCTGGGATGCGGCATGGCAGGCCTGCTGGTATTGACTGCAGGCGTCGGAATCTGGGTCCATAAAATGAGGTGTGATAATTTGAATAGGAAAGGTATTATGAAGCAGGAAGGGTTTCCAAATTTTACCTGTTAAAGATTGTATAAACCCGCTGATCGGGCATCTTGTTCAAAGCCAAACTACCCAAACGGCAGTTTCCTTATCTTTGCCGCATGGAAAAGTTGTTGCAACAAATTGATTTGTACAAGCAGGAGATAGCCGCTTTTAATGAGGGGGATGCGGAAGTTTTCAGAATCAAATGGCTGGGCTCAAAAGGATTGGTAAAAACCATCATGGGAGAAATGCGGAATGTGGCCCCCGAACAGAAAAAGGAAGCCGGACAATTACTGAACGATTTTAAGGTTTTTGCTGAAGAGAAATATCTGGCATTAAAAGCCAGTGCAACTGATACGGGCATAACTGCCACAGCGGAAATAGACCTGAGCTTACCGGCAGACCCATTACCGCTGGGTTCTCGTCATCCCATCAGTCTGGTACGCAATAAAATTGAACGGATCTTTCAGCGTTTAGGCTTTGCCGTTGCTGAGGGCCCCGAACTGGAAGATGACTGGCATAATTTTACTGCGCTGAATCTACCCGAAAATCACCCTGCCCGCGACATGCAGGATACTTTTTACATTTCCCAAAATCCTGATTGGTTATTGCGTACCCATACCTCCAGTGTACAGGTGCGCGAAATGGAAAAAGGGAAACTGCCCATCAGGATCATTTGTCCGGGCCGTGTGTATCGCAACGAAACCATCAGTGCCAGGGCGCATTGTTTTTTTCATCAGGTAGAAGGATTATATATTGCTGAAAATGTTTCCTTCGCCGACCTCAAACAAACCCTTTACTTTTTTGTACAGGAAATGTTTGGGAAAGATGTGAAAGTTCGTTTTCGCCCTTCCTATTTTCCGTTTACTGAACCCAGTGCCGAAATGGATATCAGTTGCCTGATCTGTGGCGGTGAGGGTTGCAGCGTGTGTAAAAAAACAGGTTGGGTAGAGATCCTGGGTTGTGGAATGGTACACCCCAATGTGCTCGACAACTGCGGTATCGACAGCAATAAATATACCGGCTTTGCCTTTGGCATGGGTGTGGAAAGGATCACGATGCTGAAATACCAGATCAAAGACCTTCGGCTATTCAGTGAAAACGACCTGCGGTTCTTAAATCAATTCACCGGAGCTGTGTAGATCACCCGAAATTTTAACAGAAACATGTTTTTCCTGTGATTATCTTGCGGGGCGAAATGAGTGGGTAATCTATTTCATTTTTGAATACAATAATTATTATAAATCAACTACAAAAACATCGCCTTGAAAAAATTATTCTTTTTGCCTGTAATGATCCTGATCAGTCTTTTTAGTGTTGCGCAAACCGCTTCTGTGAGCTGGGGTGAAGAATTCAAATTAAGAAAAGGAAGCACCGACCTTTCTGTGATCCATGCCGATAATACCGGTGTGTATGTAAAAGAATCGCACTTAGCCCTGAAAGGTTATTTCGTGATCGCGGTAACTACCCGTGAATCGGCCAGTTTGATCAAACTCGACAACAGCCTCGGTGAAGTGTACCGCAATGATTTCAATAAAGAACTGAAAGGAAAGGAATATGAAGAATTCTTCTTTTTAAAGGATAAGCTTTTCATCCTCGCTACAGATTATAACCGAAAGGATAAAACCTTGACCTTATTTGCTGCTCAGGTAGATAAGAGCTCCGGCGAACTGTCGGGCGAATGGCAGGAAGTAACGAACTGGCAGAAAGATGACAAATCGGATGATATTGATTTTAAGACCACTTATAATTATGACAGCTCTAAACTGGTATTGGTGAGTTCTTTAAAAAGCAAGGAGAAGAATACCTATGAAGTGAGGCAGTTCGATATCAATATGAAGGCAGCCGGAAAGCCGGTGGTGATCACCAATGAGTTTGAACGCAGAAAATTCCAGCTGGAAGATGTGCAATACATCAGCAATGGCAATGTGGTAATGGTAGCCCGTGTATATGATTATGAGGAAGGGAAAAAACAAAAAGCCAAATTCCTGCAATTCCAGAATTATAATATCCGTATTTATAATGGTCAGGGTTCATTGGTAAAAGAAGTGAATACAGATATCTCTGCCAAATGGCTGATGAGTACCAAGGTCATTCAGGTACCCAATAAGGACCTGGTGCTGGCAGCATTTTACAGTGATGCAAAAAAGGGAAAGGAGATCAATGGTATGTTGCTGCAACGGATCGATCCCGTAACCGGAAATGTGATCTCCACCAGTTTGAAAGATATCAATACTACCATGATCACCACCCTGGAAGATGATAATGGGGATGATGACGC
Organism: uncultured Bacteroidota bacterium; assembly: GCA_903878475.1. Lineage (GTDB taxonomy): Bacteria > Bacteroidota > Bacteroidia > Chitinophagales > Chitinophagaceae > Ferruginibacter. The sequence continues at coordinate 14,688 of CAIRHQ010000245.1, forward strand.
AGATGACGAAAGTAAAAAAGAACGGAAGGAAAGGGAAAAATTAGATAAGATTCAGAATGACCAGGATGGGTTTTCAAAATATATGCGCTTCAGGAATTTTATTTATACAGCGGATAGCGGCCTGGTGATCCTGGCTGAAAAATACCATCATTACCAGTATACCACCGTCAACAGCCGTTCAACCGGTGTTGGATTTGGAAACAGCATGACCACTACTACCACTACGTATCAGGTGTACGAATGCGGTGATATGATGATGGCCAAGGTGAATATCCGTGGTGAGATCAACTGGCTGCACATAGTTCCGAAAGAACAACGGGAAGTGATCCAGACAGGATCAAGTTCAAGCAGTGGAACCGGAATCAGCTTTGGTATGGGAACCAACTTTTTCGACAATGCTTTCAATATGCCTTTTTATGCCGGATTCGGTACCTTGGCCAGTAAGAATTCCATCTCCATTATTTTTAATGATCATCGGAAGAATGATAAAGTGCTGCAATTGGGCCAAAAGGTAAAACGCATCAGCTATTTCCGTAAATCGGAGTGTTTCGGTATTTCACTTGACCCAATAACGGGGAAATATACACGCAATTCGTTGTTCAGTAATAATGATCAACCTACTGCTATGCCACGGTTAGGTTCTAATCTGGGTAAAGACATGTATATCGTGGGCAAGGAAGACCGTTTACTGGGTAAAACCAAGATCGCAGTGGCCAGGATCAGTTTAAAAAATTGATCGGGCAATAGCACTAATTAATAAAAAAATATTGGCTCAACCCATCCATACCATTTGTGTGATCGGCGCCGGCACCATGGGTAGCGGCATTGCACAGGTATGTGCGCAGCAAGGCTTTTATACCATACTGTTCGACATTGATGGCAGCATGCTTCAACGCGCATCGGATAATATCCGGCAGCAGTTGCAAACCCTGGAAGCTAAAAAGAAAATAACTTCAGCTGAAAGCGTTGAGATCTTTGAACGCATCCGTTTTGTTTCCGATACCAACGACTGCCTGGCCGATCTGATCATTGAAGCCATTGTAGAAAAGCCGGAAGCTAAATTGGCCATCTTCAATCAATTGGCCGAAGTGAATCATGCGGATGTGATCTTTGCCAGCAATACTTCTTCTCTTTCTATTTCTGCCTTGCAGGCATCAATACCCAATCCGCAACGGGTAGTAGGGATGCATTTTTTTAATCCCGCAACCTTAATGAAACTGGTGGAAGTAGTAAAAGGAAACCAAACTTCCGATGAAGTGGCCGATACCATTGCCACCCTTTGTACGCTACTTAATAAAACACCGGTGATGTGTAAGGATGCACCCGGGTTCATCGTGAACAGGGTAGCCCGTCATTATTATCTGGAAGCCATGAAACTGATGGAAACCGGTGTGGCTGGGTTTGAGCAAATCGATGAGATCATGGAAGCCACCGGTTTTAAAATGGGACCTTTCCGGCTGATGGACTTGATCGGAATGGATATTAACCTGGCCGTTTCACAATCGCTGTACGAAGCTTTTGAACATGAACTGCGTTTTACCCCATCCGTTATACAGGTCGACAAAGTGGCTCGTGGCGAACTGGGTAAAAAAACAGGAAAAGGATTTTATCAATATGTTGTATAGGATCGATGTTATTTGGTTATCGTATTTTCATGCTGCAATGATCTGTGTTAGATCATTATTATTTTAAAGCTCAATTCAATATGATATTAGTTACCGGCGGTTCTGGTTTAGTGGGAACAGCCCTGATCGCTCAGCTGCTGGCCGAAGGGAAACCTGTTAGAGCCTTGTATAATAAAACCCCCATCGCCGATTTTCATTCGCACGAACTGGAACAGGTATCCTGCAATATCCTGGATGTGGCCGGTTTGGAGGAAGCGATGCAGGGAGTGGAACAGGTTTATCATTGCGCCGCCATCGTTAGCTTTCTGCCCAAAAGAAGAAAGGAAATGTTTACCATTAATATTGAGGGAACGGCAAATGTGGTGAATGTTGCATTGGATGCCGGCGTAAAAAAATTGGTTCATGTAAGTTCCGTGGCTGCGCTGGGCAGGATCAGGGAAAATGAGGCCATTAACGAAACCATGAACTGGACCGAAGAAACAAGCAATAGCCAATATGGACAAACTAAATACCTGGCCGAACTGGAAGTTTGGCGCGGTATCGGCGAGGGCCTGAATGCCGTGATCGTAAATCCGGTACTGATACTGGGCCCGGGAAACTGGGAAGGCGGCTCCTCAAGGATTTTTAAATCGGTGTATGATGAATTGCCCTGGTATACCGATGGCGTTACCGGATTTGTGGATGTGCGTGATGTGGCGAAGGCCATGATACAATTGATGGATAGTGATATCAGCGGCGAACGATTTATACTCAGTGCCGAAGACAGGGGTTTCAGAGAAGTGTTTAATATGATTGCCAAAACTTTCGGAAAAAGACAACCCAACAGAAAAGTAACGGCTACATTGGCTGCCATCGTATGGCGACTAGAAGCCATCAAGAGCCTGTTTACCGGAAAAGAACCCATGATCACCAAAGAATCAGCCGCTACAGCACTCACGAGTGCTCATTTCAATAACAGCAAATTATTGCAACATCTTCCAGGCTTCCATTACCGTACCATCGAAGAAACCATTGCCTACACCTGTGATGCATTTCAACAAAAGCTTAACAACCAGTAGTGTAATTTTGCGGTATGGACCTACGGAAATTTTTCAAGTTCCGGTTAGATCAAAACGAATAGCCATCCAATGAAAAATATTATTGTATTTATTGCCCTCCTCATCACCGGTCTTCCTGTTTATGCGCAGTCGTATTTCAGTATCAGCGGGAAAATAATTGATGCCGATACAAAACTTCCCATGCAGGGCGCATCTGTATTTGCCCAAAATACCACGATGGGTACAGCCACGCATGCCGATGGTAGCTTTACCCTGCAACTTCCCGCGGGCGGTTATGATATAGTGGTAACCTTTACCGGTTATCAAACAGAAACAAAAAGGGTTTCGGGTGCTGATGCAGGAAATAATAATTGGGAGATAGCCTTGCATCAAAAACAAAACGAGATGCAGGATGTGGTGGTAAAAGCCACCTATGAAGTTGCCGATGGTTGGGAAAAATATGGCGATTTTTTTCTGGAAAATTTTATTGGCAAAACAGATAACAGTAAACAAACCACCATCACAAACAAAGAGGTGTTGAAGTTTTATTATTACAAAAGGAAAAATAAATTGAAAGTGCTGGCATCGGCTCCACTGGTGATCGAGAATAAGGCCCTTGGGTACAGCATCAGCTATACATTGGATTCATTCATTCATGAGTACAATACACAAGTAAGTCAGTATACCGGCTATCCATTGTTTAGTGAAATGGTGCCAGCCAATCCCGAGCAACAAACCAACTGGAATAATGCAAGGTTAGTGGCCTATCATGGATCCATCCTTCATTTTATGAGAAGTCTTTACCACCGCCAGTTAAAAGAATCCGGTTTTGAGATCCAGTTCTTAGTGAATGATGGCGACAAACAAAATGCCATTCCGGTAAAGGATTTTTATGGGGCACTCAATTTTGCCAAGGACGATAGTACGACCCTGGTCAGCATTTTACCAAATCAGCGTGAAGTAGCAGTTATTTATAAAGAAGAAATGCCTGCGCCATTATACCTAGAGACCAATCCCGATAGCAATCCAAAATTTGAATTATCGGTATTGTTATTTGCACCCATGCAAACGATCAATATTGAGCAAAATGGATTTTATTTCAACCAGGATGATTTTACCATCAGCAGTTATTGGGGTTGGGAGAAAATGGCCGATATGCTTCCTTATGATTATCAATTACCGTCAGAGAAATAAATGGATCAGCGATTAATGCGATTTGCCCATTACTTTTTCCCATAGCTCCGGTATTCTTTTTACCCATACCAGTTCCTTGGTTTTTATGCGTGCATCCTGTACCGGAGATCCGAAATAAGTTTTTCCTCCTTCCAGATCGCCACCCACACCACTCTGTGCGTAGATCACTGCATTCTCACCGATGGTAAGTGTTTTGCTTACCCCAACCTGTCCCCATAAAGTAACGCCGTCTTCCAAGGTTACAACGCCGGCAATACCTACTTGAGCAGCGATCAAACAGTTCTTTCCGGTAACGGTATCGTGCCCGATATGGATCATATTGTCCATTTTGGTGCCTTTACCAATGATGGTATCATGACTAACTCCTCTGTCGATGGTACAACCGGCTCCAATTTCCACAAAATCTTCAATGATCACCCGGCCGCAATCGGGCATTTTTTTGTACCATAATTCCCGGTCTTTTTTGCTGTTATAATAAAAGGCGCTGCTGCCGATCACGGTACCCGGTTGAATGATCACCTGGTCGCCAATGATGCAATGGTCCATGATGGTCACATTGGGATGAATGATGCAATTTTTCCCGATCCGAACATGATTGCCGATAAAGGTATTGGGATAAATAAAACTTCCTTCACCGATGATGGCGCTGTCGCTGATATTTTTTGAACAAGGTTCGAACGGACGAAAATGATTTACAATTTTGCAATAAGCATCAAATGGATGATCAACGATCAACAAAGCTTTCCCATCCGGAACCTCATAATCTTTATTGATGATGATAAAACTGGCGGCACTATGAATGCACTTATCATAATATTTCGGATGATCTACAAACACGAGATCGCCTTTTTCTACTTTATGTATTTCATTGATGCCGGTAGCAAATCCATTGCTGTTGCCGATGAGTTTTGCATCGATGAGTTCAGCTATCCATTGAATAGAAACTGGTGAAGGGAACTGCATAAAATTGATTTTCAGCAAAGGTACAGCGCTTTACCATTCTTTCAGATTTTGGTTGAAAACGCTTAAAATGCATCAAATTGGCCTTTGGATCAAAAAATCTTTAAAAAAATATTTCCATGAAAAGGCAGCAAAAACTACTTGGTTTACAAGAGTAAAATTGATGCGGTCTGAATCGCTAATGTTTTATGATGCTGTTGAATAAAAAAACTGATCCTATGAAACTATTGATTTCACTATGGTTTCAAGCCTTTTAAAAAAATGAACTGAAAAATATTTTACCACTAAGACGATAAAAAACAAATTCAAGTTTAAAAATACTTCATGTGTTAGCGACCCCTTATCCACAGCATGAAAAAAAATGTTAATAAAAAACCAGTGAAATATTTTTTCATTAGGGAAAATTATTTTTAATATTGTGTAGGGAATTTGGTTCCCGGTACTTACTAACCCATCTATATAGCAAAGCCTGACCATAAAAAGTCGGGCTTTATTTTTTTATTCAACGCTTATAATGTCTTCTTGGTTTTAGTTCAAACTTGTCTGTTCCGTAAAAATTATCGATCCCAGTGAACCATAAACTATGAACTAAGAACTATTAACTGCATTCCTTATAATCGAGTATCTTGCAAAATATAAAATCAAGTACATGCTTAAATCAATGACCGGTTTCGGAAGAGCTGAACAAACCCTGAATGAAAAAACATTTTTGGTTGAAGTGAAGGCACTCAATGGAAAGCAATTTGAATTGCAGTTAAAACTTCCTCCCTTGTTGCGGCCCTATGAATTTGAGATCCGGAATATTTTGCAGGAACAATTGATCCGGGGAACGGTGGATTGCTCTGTTCATATTAAGCAAAACGGAACGTCTAAGCCGGTTAATATCAATACCGATCTAATCAAGGCATATTATCATCAAATTGAACAACTGGCTGGTGAATTGCACATTGATACCAACTCGGTATTAAGTGCATTACTCCGACTTCCGGAAGTGGTTACCCCCACCAATGATATTTTAAGTGAACAGGATTATGAAGCCTTCAGCAAAGTATTGCTTGAAGCACTGGCCGACCTGAACCGCCACCGCGGAAAAGAGGGAGCTGTGTTGGAGAAGGACCTGATCGCAAGGATCAACCATATCCATGAGCAGGAAGAAGCGATTTTAAAACTGGAGCCCAACCGGATGAAGCGGATCAAGGAAGAAATTGATCAGTTGCTGGATAAACATGTAGGCAGGGAAAATATCGACAATAACCGTATGGAGCAGGAACTGATCTATTATATGGAAAAGATCGATATTCATGAAGAGCAGATCAGGCTTCGGCAGCATTGCGAATATTTTAAGTCAATATTAAATGAGCCGGAAGGAGGAAAGGGGAAGAAATTATCCTTTATTTTACAGGAAATTGGACGAGAGATCAATACTACAGGCAGCAAGGCATATGATGCAGAGATCCAGAAATGTGTGGTAAAAATGAAAGATGAACTGGAAAAAGCAAAGGAACAGGTCTTGAATGCATTGTGATCAGCCAAAAAACTGGCATCATCCATTTGGGCATTTTAAATTCATATGCGAAATATCAAACCAACTACATTTCGGACACTCATAGCAGTCTTGTTTAGCAGCCTGATCTTTATGGCAGGCTGTAAAAGACTTGATGTTTTTGAAAAAAACACAACGATCCCCGGGTACCAGTGGAAAACTGATTTCCCGATTACTGGCAGTTTTACCATTGCCGATACCCTTACCAGCTATAATATTTATATGGTGTTAAGGCATACCGATGCGTATGCTTATAATAATATCTGGCTGAATATCGGTTTACAAGCACCGGCCGATTCCATGAACTTTCAAAAAATAAACCTGCTCCTGGGCAGTGATATCAGTGGTTGGGAAGGAGCAGGTATGAATGATATCTGGGAAGTACGTAAACTATTGAACGCTCGCCCGCTTCCTTTCAAAAAGCCAGGGGAGTATCAGTTCAGGATTAACCAGATCATGCGCGATAACCCCCTGCCTCAGATCATGAGTGCTGGGTTAAGGGTAGAAAAGGTTAAAGCCGAATAAATGAAATTTAACAATATCGATTATCACAATTTGCCGAACTGCTCGTTTTAACAAAACAATTCTTTATTTTGCATACCATGAAATTGAAAATTCTTGCCTTACTATGTATACAGGCCATTGCTTACCAGGCAGGGGCTCAACGTTATGATTATATCCAGCAGGGAGAGTTTGGCATCACGGCAGGCGCTGCTCATTATTTTGGCGACCTGAACACCAGGGCTGCCATCAATCGCCCCAAGCCTGCTTTGGGCATTTTTTTTCGCAAGCAATTTGGCAATTATGTGGGCATGCGCATCAGCGCCCATTACGCACAACTCGGATACAGCGATATATACAGTAAAAATGATTATCAGAAAACCCGTAACCTGAGTTTCAATACCAATGTCTGGGAAATCGCATTACAAGGTGATTTTAATTTCTTTAAATTCATTCCGGGTGATCCTGAACATCTGTTTACCCCATATGTAACACTGGGTGTTGGTGTATTCACTTATGACCCCTACGCATACCTGAATGGTCAGAAAGAATTCCTTCGTCCGCTGGGTACGGAAGGGCAGGTAATGGGTTATAATGGCCGTAAGCCTTATAATACCATGGCCATATGCGTTCCATTGGGTGTGGGTGTTAAATATAATATCAGTGACCGGATGAATTTGTCATTTGAAATTACGCAGCGCTTTACCAATACCGATTATATAGATGATGTGAGTACCACTTATGTGGGTGCCAGTAGATTTCAACCCCTGCCAAACGGACTGCCATCAGCTGCCGGTTTGTTGCAAGATCGTTCCTTTGAACTCAATCCTAATAACGTATTGGGTGTGGAAGGCCGCCAACGGGGATGGAGTAAACAAAAAGATCAGTATATCATTGCAGAGTTGGGGCTCTCCCTCAATATCGGATCCTATCGCTGTCCTGCTTCCAATTAAGTTTAGCCCTTATTTTTTTATCGATTGCACATGCATTTTCGCTATGCTATTCTATTAGTATAACAAATGCTAGACGTCTGTTCATTTTGAGTAAATGCTTGGTCTGCCTGCTTGTTTTTCTATATCCAAGTAGTGTTATTACTACACCATGAAACCCTTTGCCGTACTGCCTTTCAGCCTTAACTGCTGCGCAATAAAAAATACTGTATAAAATCTGCGGGGGCTCATAAATTATAATTATATTTGTACTCCCCATTAAGAAGAAGACTTGTTAAGTCGTCTTGTTTCCCCTCCAAAGAATACAAAAAAGTATAAATCCTTTTGGTCCCATGAATGACCATAGTTATTGATTATTCAATGAAATCAACTATGGCGTTTGTTCGTTACTGTTATGTATTGGTGGTGTTTTTATTTTGTATGGGGAATGCGCAATCCCAAACAGTTTATTACCCTACCAGATGCTCGCAACTGCTAAAATCAACAGCAGCTGATCTGGCCATGCTATTGCAGCATTCCATTGCCGGAAGTCATTTTACTGTGCAGGAATATCAAATCAAACCTTCATCCGGCATCGTGCTCATCTACGATTCTACTTACGCCACTGACGGCAGTTGTACCGTAGAAGGCAATGGGAGCAGTTTACTCAGTTTTACGGCTGCGGAAGACAATGGCCTGAACACTGGTGTGTATGGATACCTTCAACAATGCGGCTTCCGGTTTTATCAGCCCGGCAGCATTTGGGAGATCATTCCTACACTGAGCTCACCCTTTATGCTGATCCATCAAAACTTTTCAAACAATTTCAAATACAATAACTGGTTCATCAGTGGTGGTCATAACCGTTGGGTAATGGACAATGATGCCAGTTATTTCTGGGACAGCTATTTTGGCGAAACGGGTCATAACTGGTCTTTGTATCAACGGCGCAATGGCATGACCGGATCCTATCGTTTTGCCGGCCACCGGGGCGATATCATGACGGGTACTTATCTCAATAGCTTGCAGAACAATCCTTGTTATGTGGCCTGTTACAATGGGTCTCGAGTAGCAGAGAGCCAATCGGTGCCGGATGTGCACAGCAACAACGCGATGCAGCTCTGGAGCAATTCTATCGACAACCAATACACGCAGTTTAAGAATACCATTTTTGGCAATCGTGAACTGTATGCAGATTATTACCGGAATTTCAATTACTATCATGGCCAGATCGGTATTGAAGTACCCGATGGTGCCCGTTGGGGAAATTCACAGGATAACAGTAGTTGCGGAAATGCAACCTATCCATCGGAAAGCGATCAGGCATTTACCCTGGCCAATTATACAGCACAGCAATTAGCCAGTCATTACAGCGGCCAGCAACTACAGGCCTATGCCTATGCTGCCCATGCTAATATTCCAAGCTTTGCCATTAATCCGGCAATTGATATTCAGGTTATTCCTTCAGCGTTTCAGAATGAAAGCAGTACCCGCGGATTACTGAATCGCTGGTACAATGCCAGCAGTCATATTTCCGAATACCATTACCTCAATATTCCGCAATGGGGTGGCGAAACCCCTATGTTCTACCTGCGCGATATGCAGTCGGCCCTAGATCGGGCATGGGATAAAAAAAATCAGGGATTGGTTTGGGAAGCTTCTCCTGCAAAATTTGCCAGTCTGCCCTTCCTGCTGGCCGCCAACAACAATCTGAAAAACAAGGCTCCTATCGACAGCAGTCTACATGCTTTTTGTGATGAAATGTTTGGTGCTGCTGCCAACAGTATTTATACATTACTGCAGTGGTGGAGTGATGATAAATCCATTACCACTGGCGATTTTATTCAGGATAATCAATACAAACTTCCACGCTATCTGCAACTATTGAATACTGCCGTACAGGAAACCCGGCAGTCCGATCCGGTTGTGCAGGAAAGGATCAGGGAATTAAAGGCTTATTTGCATTATATGCGACTGTACTATAGCTGGACCACAGACCAGCGCAGTGCCCAGGCAAAAAAAGCAGTAGCAGCAAAGCTATGCCTCTATCTTGCCCGTACCCACCGAATGGCCATTGTGAACAGCTATTTTCTGATCACCGATATCAGCAGCCGGTATGCGCCTGAGGATGATTTTTATAAACAGTATAACGTTCAAAACGGAACCGCCTATCTGAATGGAAACCTTCCCTTAATCACAGCTACAGAGATTGAAGATGATTTTCTGGCCGACCTTTCAGCCATGGGTAATTTGGTTCAGCATTACGATCTGCTGGCCAGTGAAACCATCCGCCAGCGGTTTAAAAATACCAATCTGGTCCCACTGAAAAAGATCAGTGTACAAATATTGTATACTAACGGTGCCGACTATCCGAATAGGAGCGAATACTATATTGATGCCCCTGCCGCGGGCAGTTTTACCATTCAGTATACGCCCCATTTCAATATGCCCAAGGGGTATATAAACTTTACTGTAGAGGCTACTGACAAAGCCTTACAGGTGATCAAGGATTTTTCGATTAACCAAACCGGTACTGCCGGAACCCTCGTCATCAATCTTCCTGCAGCCGGCACGTACAAACTATCTGTACAGTCGAAATACAAATCTGCCGTGGACCTGGTGATCAATACTAACGGAAATTATTTTTATAAGAACGGCCCCTTCCTGGGCAATAAAACCGAAAATTACCGGGCTGACCTGCTCAGTCTGCCGGGTTATTTTTATGTACCCGCCAATCTTGGCAAACTATACTTCAGCATCAATAATTCCAACCCGGGTGGCGTAGGTTTCGCCAGTCCGGAAATCATTAGCAAGGCCTTTGTTATCAAAGACAATCACGGAACAATCGTAGTACCGCATTTGGTAACCCCCAACGATTCCGCTTTGTTTTATATTGATGTACCGGTAAGCAGCAGCAACGGTTTCTGGCAGGCAACTACCATGGGCCAGTATAACCTCTGTTTTGCCAATATCAGTAACCTGCAATGGTATGCCAAGTCATCTATTTGCAATCAGGCTAATTTTTCTATAGCCATGGTTCGCAAAAACGGGATTTGTATCACCGAGCTCACAGCGGCTGCCAGCAATGCCAGTTACCATTGGGAAGTATTTGATCTGGGAAAAACTACCCGTTATGAAAATCAACGGGTAGTTGATCTCCCGGATAACAGCTCTCCCAATGCGCTGATCAGCCTGATGGTTGGGACTGATTGCCAGCTAAGCAAAAGGTTGAGTGATGATCCCGCCTACCTTCGTCAGAAAGAAGCCTGTGCATCCGGTGCTCCAATGGGCGACCCGGCAGATCCTGTACTTTATCCCAACCCCTCCAACGGAAACTTCAGTTGTATACAGCAGTCTGCCTCCCTTTCAGCAGATGTGATAACGCTAACCAATGCCCAGGGTGTACAGATCGGGAAATTCAATAAAGTAAGACAATTCAGCATCAGCAACTATCCGGCAGGCGTGTACTGGTATCAGTTAGTCAGCAATGGAAAAACCTTTACCGGAAAACTGGTGAAATTGTAGGGTAGTGGTCAGGCCAGGGCAGGAATGGGTTGTTTATATTACAATAAAATTGAATAATTGCTTGCCTATCAAAGTTTTGCCTTATCAATTGTCATTAAACCAAGTATTACCATCAATATTTATTACTTTTGCTGCCCAAAGTCACGCTCATAGCGTGACTACTCATTTTTAGCGTTTTATGGGCTTCAAGGAAAAAATAAATATAGATCGTTTGCCAGCTCATATTGCCATCATCATGGATGGTAATGGAAGGTGGGCAAAAGAAAAAGGGGAGGACCGCCTTTTCGGGCACTTGCACGGAGTAGAAAGTGTACGTGATATCGTGGAGGGCTGTGCCGAACTCGGTATCCGTTATTTAACCTTGTATGCGTTCAGTACTGAAAATTGGGAAAGACCACAGTATGAAGTAACCGGGTTGATGGAGTTGTTGGTGGATACGATCAGAAAAGAAGTGCCTACCCTCAATAAGAATAATATCCGGCTTCACATGATCGGCGATATGGAAATGTTGCCAGATGCAGCCAGAAATGAACTGAATCATGCATTGGCCGAAACCAGTGCCAATACTGGTCTTAACCTGATCATGGCACTCAGTTACAGCAGCCGTTGGGAGATTATTGATGCCATAAAGAAGATTGCTCAGGAAGTGAAAGATGGCACCCTGCAGCCTGCCGATATCAACCAGGAAACAATGCAGTTAAAATTATCCACCGCCGCATTTCCCGACCCCGAATTGATGATCAGAACCAGCGGAGAATACCGCATGAGCAATTTCCTGTTATATCAACTGGCCTATTCCGAGTTATATTTTACCCAAACTCGATGGCCCGATTTCAGGAAAGAAAATCTGTATGAAGCGATCCTGGATTTTCAAAGCCGTGAAAGAAGATTCGGCAAAACAGGGGAACAGGTAACGGAAACAGGCGATAATCCCTGAAATATAGGCTAGTAAAAGGTTTGGCATAGTAACAGGGGCCATAAGCTGAATAGAAAATATGATTTGAGTCAGGCTAATTTGAGCCGGCAGCCCGTAAGGGAGTATGTTTAACAAATAGTTTTAATTATAGGGCTTAATTTGCCGCACGTAAAAAACCAATTGATGCACCGGATCTACCAACGAATTTTTTTTATTGTCGCACTCATGTTCAGCAGCCAGTTCATTATGGCCCAGGATACCACAGGAGTATCTGTTGACCCGTTGCTGCAGGATATCTACAAATCAAAATTCCCTATAGAATATACCATTGCCGGTATCACTGTTACCGGAACCGTTTCTTTTGATGCCAACCTGATCGTTTCCATTTCCGGATTAGCAGTAGGAGATAAAGTGAAGATCCCTGGTACCGATATTTTCGGCAAGGCCATCAGCAAACTTTGGAAGCAAAACCTTATTTCGGCTGTGGACATTTATTTTACCAAACTGGAAGGGAAAAATTTATTCATCGAGATCGATGTTACCGAAAGACCCCGCCTTTCTGATTTTAAATTTGAAGGGATAAAAAAAGGTGAAAAGGATGATCTGGAAGGAAAGATTGGTTTGTCGAAGCAACGCGTGATCACAGAAAATATGCGCTTAAGTGCCGTTGAAGTGATCAGGAAATTTTATTATGACAAGGGTTACCGTGATGTACAAATTACCGTGCTGGAAGAAAATTCTACCGTAGAAGGCAATTCCATCAACCTCACTTTTGTGATCAAAAAAGGAGACAAGGTAAAAGTGAATACGATCAACTTCAGCGGCAATAATCATGTGGAATCGGTAAAATTGAAAAAGCAGATGAAGGGTACTAAGGAAATGACCCGCATCACTTTATTCCCGATCACCGTAAAAAATCCATATGGGGATACCGCGAAGAACGTATCCTTCAAGGAATACCTACACAATACCGGATACCTGTCGTTTACCAAAACAAGAGAAGTACTGGATCCATACATGCGGTTGAAATTATTCAGCTCCTCTAAATTCAGTGATAAAAAATACGGCGAAGACAAAGAACATGTGTTGGATTATTTTAACTCACAAGGGTATCGCGATGCGGTGATCCTGGGAGATACCATCATTCCTGATGTGAAAAAGAATCTGAACGTTTTTGTAAAAGTAGCTGAAGGCAGTAAATACTATTTCGGGGATATCACCTGGAGAGGTAATACCAAATACAGCGATTCCATCCTTAGTTTATTTCTCGCCATTAAAAAGGGCGATACCTATAACCTTGAACTGTTGAACAAAAGACTGGGTAAACAATTGTCGGCCGAAGGCGGTGACATCAGCAGCCTGTATATGGACGATGGCTACCTGTTCTTCCGTATCGATCCTGTAGAAACTGCCGTATACAATGATACCATCGATTATGAGATCAGGTTAACTGAAGGACCACAGGCAGTGTATGGGAATATCACCATTTCGGGAAATGATAAAACCAAGGATTATGTGATCCGGAGGGAATTGAGAACGATACCGGGTGATCGATTCAGTCGCGCCGATATTATCCGTACCCAGCGTGAACTCGGACAATTAGGATTCATCAATGCTGAAAAAATTGTACCCAACGTAGTGCCCAATGCTGAGAATGGTACTGTTGATATCAACTGGGCAGTAGAAGAAAAATCGGCCGATCAGTTGGAATTATCTGCCGGATTTGGCGGTGGTATCGGTTTAACAGGAACACTGGGTATTACCTTCAATAATTTCTCGATCAAGAACATCACCAAAAAATCTACCTGGGATCCTTTGCCTTCAGGCGATGGTCAAAAATTAAGTGCCCGTATTCAATCAAATGGAAAAGCATTCCGTTCTTATAATTTTTCATTTACAGAACCCTGGCTCGGTGGTAAAAAAAGGAATTCTTTTTCAGTTGGATTTTCCAATACGAAGTATGCAAATGCTTATGATAATTACGGTTCCTATTGCAGATCATGTGGCGATACCTCCTATATCAAAACCAGCAATATCAATATCTCATTGGGTAAACAGCTGAAATGGCCCGATGATTATTTCAACCTGATTTATTCATTGAACTTCCAGCGTTATAAACTGGTAAACTATGCTAATATTTTCCAAGGGCTTAGCAATGGTACCTCTACCAATGTGAGTTTGAAAATAGCCCTGGTACGTAATTCTGCTGGTCCGAATCCGATCTTCCCCACCAGCGGATCTAATTTTATGTTGAGCACCCAATTTACCCTGCCTTATTCATTGCTGGGTATTAAATCGGATGGCGAGAACAAATACACACACCCAGAATTCCATAAATGGCGCTTCAGTGGTGAATGGTATGTTCCCATCGGTATTGCACGTGGTGCAGATAAGAACAAACAATTCATCTTAAAGGCAGCAGCCAAATTCGGATATATCGGTAAATACAACAGCGATCTGGAAATATCTCCGTTTGAACGTTTCCAACTGGGTGATGC